>JBCFBG010000036.1:7088-22498 GCA_038562515.1 Anaerolineaceae bacterium | reverse complement strand
TTTTGCATTGGCAACAGGAAGAATTACTGGCTGGACTCGAATTTGTGAATGAAGATAGGCTTAATCAGATTGAAGTTGGTCAACGCTGGAGCATCCTGGGGATTGTGCGTCACCTGGCGTTCGCAGAACTCTGGTACCTTCAAAACCTTGGCTTACCGACACCCGAAATTTCGCAAGATCTCAATCCAATTTCCGTCATAGAACAAAGCTTTAACGCGGTAACCATTGCCTTGCCCAACCTGATCGGTGATTCGCGGATAACCGAGTATTCACAAGAGCACTGGTCGGCTCGCAAGCTGATACGTCGTACTTTGTGGCACAGACGCGACCATATTGATCACATTCGGCAATTGCTTGGAGTTTTTTAATTTCTTCACAACGTGTAGATTTTTGATATAATAAAAAGTCGGCATTAAAACGCCGAAATGTTTAATTTACGCGTGGGATTCCATGCCAGACAATAGGAAGGTCTAAAAAAAATGAAAGAATTCTCAACTTCAAACGTTCGCAATATCGTCCTTGCTTCTCATAGCAATTCCGGCAAGACGCTTCTCGTGGAGAATTTACTGAATTTTACTGGAGCCACCACCCGTATTGGCAGCATCGAAGACGGTACAACTGTCTCTGATTTCGATGATGAAGAAAAGCGCCGCAATATTTCGCTCTTCACTTCCGTTTTGCCCGTTATCTACAAAAACGTTAAATTCAATTTTCTCGACACTCCCGGATACACCGATTTTGTCGGCGAAGTTGTTTCAGCCATGCGCGTGGCAGATTGTGCCCTCATCCTGGTCGATTCCGTGGGCGGTCTGGAAGTTGGTACCGAAACTGCGCTTGAACTGGCAGGAAGATTCAACATGCCAAAAATCATGGTCATCAACAAGATGGACCGCGAGAATGCGAGTTTTGAAAAAGCGCTCGGATCAGTTCGTAACGGTGTTGACGACGTGCGTTTGATCCCGATGCAGCTGCCTTGGGGTGAAAAAGCAGATTTCCAGGGTGTAATTGACCTCGTAACAATGAAAGCCTACAAAGGCGACGGAAAAACTGCTGTCGAAATCCCCGCCGATCTGAAAGACGAAGCCGAAGAAGCCCGTATGGTTTTGGTTGAAGCTGCCGCTGAAGGTGAGGATAGTCTGCTCGAGAAATATTTCGAAAATGGCGACCTTACCCCGGAAGAAATCCTACAAGGGTTACACAAAGCCATCCAGGACAGCAATATCATGCCAGTTCTGGTCGCTGCTGGTGGTCGCATGATCGGTATTACCCCACTGATGGATGCCCTACTTTCCTTGGCACCTGCACCTTCAGAACGCCCGGTTGTGATCGCAAAATCGCCCAAGGGTGATGTGGAACTCAAATTTGAAGATTCCGGACCACTCGCAGCCTACGTTTGGAAAACAACTGCTGACCCATTTGTTGGTCGACAAACCTATTTCCGGGTTTATTCCGGCACAATGAACTCCGATACCCGCGTCTGGAATGCCAATAAGGGCGAGGAAGAACGCCTGGCTGGTGTGCAGGTTCCCTATGGAAAAGAAATGCATCCAGTGCCGGTCATCCACAGCGGTGATATCGGCGCCGTTGCCAAACTGAGTGTTACAACTACTGGAGACACGCTCACCAGCAAGGAGCAACACCTTACTCTGCCTGCGCCTTCCTATCCTCACCCACTCTATCGCGTTGCAATCACCCCCAGGACACAGTCCGACGCAGCCAAAATGAGCCAGACACTGACCCGCCTGGCAGAAGAAGACTTGACCTTCTCATGGGAAATGGAAGCTGCCACCCACCAGACCCTGATCTTTGGCATGGGCGACCAGCACATCGACGTGGCAGTCAAACGCGCTGAACAAAAATTCCAGCTCAACCTGGATCTGCACGAACCCAAGGTGCCATATGAAGAGCACATCACCAAGGAAGCCAGCGCAATGTACCGTCACAAGAAACAGACCGGCGGTTCCGGGCAATTTGGTGAAGTCCATCTGAAGGTTTTTCCCATCCAGGGTGAAGAATTTTCCTTTAGTAATGATGTCTTTGGTGGTGCAATTTCCAACAACTATATGGGTCCGATCGAAAAGGGTGTCCGCAGCGTTATGAAAGAAGGCGTTGTCGCTGGTTATCCAGTTCACAATGTTGGTGTCTCAGTCTTTGATGGTAAAGAACACCCGGTAGACTCCAAACCAATCGCCTTCGAAATTGCCGGTCGTGAAGCCTTTAAATTGGCGTTCAAAGATGCCAACCCAGTACTTTACGAACCGATCATGAAGATTGTTGTGCACATGCCCGAAGCAAACATGGGTGATATCATGGGCGATCTAAACACGCGCCGCGCTCGCGTTCAGGGTATGGGTTCAGACCGTGGTCGTTCAACCATCACAGCTGAAGCACCTCTTTCTGAAATGATGCGCTATACCACCAACTTACGTTCCATGACTGGTGGTCGCGGCACTTTCTCGATGGAATTTGACCATTACGATCTGGTCCCCACCCACCTTGCGCAAGAAATCATGAACGCGCGTCAGAAGGAACTGCACGAAGAGTAGACCTTTCGTTTCAAAAGGTACACAAAGAGGTTGGCGATTGCCAACCTCTTTTTTGTGTCGCAATACTATCTAAACCTGAATCCTCTCCATTTTGGAACGAATGGCTTTAGAACAGAAGTCTATTCAAATGAATACTGGTGGTAATCGCAAACCGGCTTATAGCCAATTTCCTGATAGATCTTGTTACTGGTTGGGTTGGAAAGGTCTGTGAATAGATTAGTCAACTCAAAACCTCGCGAGAGCATTTCTTTTGATACCTGAGCCACTAACGCACGCGCGTAGCCTCTTTGGCGGTGTTCGGGTGGCGTGTACACCCCACTGATGCAAATCCCCTTGATCTGTGGACGGACCGAAATCGTAGTGCTCACTACTTCACCATCAACAACCCAAAAAAATGTACGTTTTAAGTGAATACTTATCAAGGCACCCTCAAATGTAGCGCTGTTTGATCCCTCCAGCTTCAATTCTTCCTGCATTGCGCTGAGCATATCCGCGGCCTTCTGGGCATCCCTTTCTTCGGCTACGCGTATTTTCCCAACAGGATAATCAAGGTCCTGAACGTTTCGCAATTCATAAGCACGCAACGTCTTCAGAAGCCTGACCTCATGCCCGGTCTTCTTCCTCCAAATTTGGGCAAAAGCATCACTCGCGTCAGTAACACCGTTTACACCTGAAAGCTTCCAACCACCACTTATCAAAGCATCCGCCAGTGACTCGAGTGCCGCTACATTGAGTGGTTCACTTTGAACAATCATCGGAAACGGTGGTGTCATAATCGCCATCGCGCCAATATTCTCTTGGTCGTCTGAGACTATTGTAATCATTGGAGTTTGCTCAGTATAGGCGTGAGGGTCTTCGCGTAGGCGTAGCGCCAAACCCAGAATCAAGTTGTTGCGGGTCTCATCTCTGGAAAGTTCATCCAGGGCTTTTTCAAGAAAAGGCTGAGTATCTGAAAAGAAGCTAACGAAATTCATTTATGATTCCCTCCAAAATTTACCGGGCAGATTTCGCCAGATTGTTTGCCCTTCTGTCAATCCTGATCCACGTAATCTTGTAACGGGTTGCTGTGTGAGGGATCTCGTAAACGACGAAGGGCAGAAGATTCTATCTGCCGAATGCGCTCCCGAGTAAGACCAAAACGGCGGCTGACTTCCTCAAGCGAGTGATAGATTCCATCCACCAACCCAAAACGCAATTCCAAAACTTCGCGTTGGCGCTCGGTAAGTGAATCCAGCGTATTACGAACAGTATTCCTTAGAGAGTCGCGCAGCAATTCTTCAATCGGCTCTTCAGTATCCTGGTCCGGGATGTAGTCTGCCAGAATACCGTCTTCTGTATCACCTACAGGGCTCTCCAGTGAGACCGGCTCCTCAGCAGATTTCAAGACTGCTTCCACCTTTTGGGTTGCTTCATCCCAGCGATGCAGCAAACCCGGGTCAGCTAATTCACGGCTTCCTCCGATTTCCAGGATCGCCTGGACATCCTCTTCTTTTAAGAAACCTGAATTCACTGCCATTTCCGCAAAGCTCGGGTCCCGCCCCAGGGTTTGCACCAGGCTGTGTTGGATTTTGACAAGTTTGCTGATTTGTTCAACCATATGAACCGGGATTCTTATGGTTCGGGCGTTTTCAAGAATGTAGCGACTAATCGACTGTCTGATCCACCAGGTGGCATAAGTGCTGAAACGAAAGCCTTTTGATGGGTCAAACTTCTTAATTGCCTTTAGCAGACCCATGTTACCTTCCTGGATCAAATCCATCAATCCAATCCCACGGTTTCGATAGTGTTTGGCAATGCTGACGACCAGGCGCAGATTAAATTCCACGAATTCCTGTATTGCCCACTCAGCATCAGCGATCACCTGGCTCACCCGCTCTTCAAGTTCAGCATTTGAAGGTAAATTGTCCTGAATTGCACTTTCCAGGCACAAAGTATCATCTTGAGGCAGTTGATCTATTAAAAAATTCACCCACTGACGAGGCAGGATGTAAACATCCATAAAAAACCGTAGTAGATCGCTTGCTAAAACCTCCCAATGTTTATCTGAACCCCAACGTGGATCATCAAGATAATTACGAGAATAAGATTGGACCTTACTCAAGCCTTCTCTATCCATCAAAGAAGCCTCTGTCATAACTTCTTTGATATCAGGAACATCATTTTGAAGTCGCAGCGCATCGCGCTTGATCTGCTCCCAGGTTGAACACATATCCATAAAGATGCTCTCAGCATCCAAGCCGCCTTCGCTTTTTTGATAAAGGGAGAGTTGCTCCCGTGCCTGGATCATAACCGCAAGGTGGAATTCATCTTTCGCATCCAGAAGATGAGTGTGGGCGATGTCCTTCAGATAAAGTTGAATTGGGTCGTATGCGAAATCAAGGCTATCATCGATGGGTTCGTCTGGCTCAAGCTCGCCTTCATTCCTATTCTCAGAAAACGCGTCTTTCTCATTATTTACTGGAACCATCGTGCCTCCTGCCAGTGTGATATACACCACGGATATTGTGGACCTTCCCCGTACCGCCAAAATCAGGGCTCATTAAAGCCTGGTCGATACTCCGCCGGGTTTCTATCAAATCAACATAAAGCAAATTGGCTTCCTCAACCGAATAGGTTTGTTCTTCCGTTTCATTCTGCAGGAAGTGGATTTCTCTCAAACGGTCTTCCACGTTATTTTTCCGCAGGCGAAGGATACTTCTTAATCGATCTTTGAAGAGCCGCGATTGTGTGTCAGATAGAGATGCTACCTCAGCAGGTGGAATCTTTGGTAGCTCAAAATCATCCCCCAAATTCATTTCCACAAAGTCAGAACGTTCGAATTCTGATTGGGCAAGGCTTTGTTCCACCAGGTTGAATAGGTGTTTGGTATCGCCTTCCTGGAAGTCGTCCAGATTTAGCTCTTTCAGTTCAAACTGAGCTAAAGCCCGATTGATTTGGTAGATGGAATCCGGATCGAGAAGAAGATATCGCAGCGTAAACTCTTCGAGGAGACGGTTTTTTGCTGCCAGCGAAATTGGCTGTCTGAGTTGGCCAACTTCATCCTGATATTGATTCGTATTGTGTTTTCGGCGATCGTGTGAAACCGAGGAAGGTTTCAACTGAAGGCTGCGAGCATCCAGGTGAAGCAGTGCAGCCAGGCGTTGGCGATAGCCTTCACGCTCAATCGTACTGCCCACATCTTCGATCAACGGCAATACTTGTTCAGCAATCGACCTTTTCACCTTCGGGTCAGCCAGGTCCTGCCCTTGTGCAAGGCTATCCATGACATGGTTCACCACTGGTTTTGCCTCAGCAATGATTTTTCGCCAGGCTTCCGGGTTCTCCAGCACGATTTCATCCGGGTCTTTGCCATCTGGCAAGGTTGTTACTCGGATATCAGCTTTCAGAAAACGCTCAATCTTCAGCAAACCACGGGAATTGAATTCGAGCTGCTCATCCATATCCATGGCTTTTCGGGCGGTTTCGAGCCCTCGAAGTGTTGCCTTTTGTCCGGCTGCATCCGGGTCGAGAGCCAGGATGATGTTGGATGTCATCTTTTTAACCAGGTGGAATTGGGCTTCGGTCAATGCGGTACCCATGGGGGATACGGCATTGGTGAACCCCGCCTGGTGCAATCCGATCACATCCATGTAGCCTTCAACAATAACAGCCTGGGATTCACCACGCATGGTGGACCGGGCTTGATCGAGACCGTATAGCAGACGACCTTTGTCAAAGAGATCGGTAGCTGGAGAGTTGAGATACTTTGGAACATCGTTCGGGTTCAACACCCGCCCACCAAAACCAGCTATTTTGCCATAGATGCTCCGGATGGGAAACATCAGGCGATCCCGGAAACGGTCATAAACTCGTCCGTCATCCCCCTGGGAAAGCATCCCTGCTTGTACAATTAAGTCTCGAGTGTAACCCTTCGCGAGCAGATGATCGAGCAAAAGGCTCCAGCTATCCGGGGCATATCCCAGACCCCAGGTTTTAATCGTCTCATCCGTTAGACCACGTTGGTGCAAGTAATCCAACGCCTTTTTCCCAGGGGTGGTTTCCAGCATTTGCTGACGGTAAAAAGCAGCCGAAGCTTCCATGATATCCACCAGGGTTTCCCGTTCCTGGTCATGCTTTTGGTCAGCCTGGGTCTGAGGCTTGAGCGCGACTCCGGCTTTGTCCGCAAGTTGTTTGAGAGCCTCCTGAAAATCAAGATTATCACGCTTCATCACGAAGCCAAACAGATCGCCGCCCTCGTTACATTGTCCAAAACAACGCCAGGATTGGGATTCCGGGAAAACCACAAAAGCCGGCGTGCGGGTATTACTGTGGAAAGGGCAAAAACCGATATAGTTTTTACCGGTACGTTTAAGCTTTACGGTCTGACTGACAACATCAACCAGATCGATTCGTTGTTTTATGTCTTCTACTACTGTCATGCTAATTTCTCGACCGATCTTGTGTAAAAATGCGCTAAAAGTTCAAAGTATTCGGGGGACATAAAACAATTTTACCTTAGTTGAGATTGATATTTGATGAGATTGCAGGTGTAGATTGCTGGAGAATATCTTGTGTGCTCTGAATAAAAATCAGGCTCATCGCTAACAACCCTTACTTCAAGTACGAAATTATCCAAACAAAAGGGAGACCTTCGCAAGTCTCCCTTTGTTTATTAAGTTATATCGCCGCTCTAAAGATTAGAGCTGGATTCGTTTTGTTTCGTGCTCTTCAATTCTTTGTCAGCTTTTTGAGCCGCTTCGTTAAAATCAGGAGGGTTACCAGGGGTCATCGCAGGGTCACTGGTGGGTTCCTTGGTGGCACTCTCGAAGAAGGGTTCAGCATTGGGTGTTGTACCTTTGGGTCCAGCCCAACCCTCCGAGGATTCAGCAGTGGGCTTGCCTTCAACGACCGCCACATCCTCGTTCAGGTCGACCTTGTAGAGGGAATAATCCAGTTCTGCCATTTGAGAGTATAGCGACCAGCGGCGAGCTGAATCAGTTTCAGCTTTTTTCATCAGTTCTTCAGCACGTGCCTCATCCTGTCTCAGCAGCATGCGATAGCGGTTTTCATTGTAGGCATACTCCGCAACGTTGATGGAAGGAGCCTTCGAGTCGAGCTGCAGCGGGTTCTTGCCCTCAATCATCAGGCGAGGATCGTAGCGATAGAGCACCCATGCACCAGAATTGACAGCAAGTTTCTGCTGAACGAGACCCATCTTCATGTCGATACCGTGGTTGATGCAGTGCGAATAGGCAATGATCAGTGAAGGTCCGTCATAGGAATCGGCTTCGTTGAAAGCCTTCAGTGTCTGTGCATCACTGGCACCCATAGCAACGCGGGCAACATAGATGTTACCGTAGGTCATGGCAATCATGCCCAGGTCTTTCTTGGGGCGTTCTTTACCATTGGCGGCAAACTTAGCCACAGCGCCGATAGGAGTTGCTTTGGAACTTTGACCACCGGTATTGGAGTAGACCTCGGTATCAAGCACCAGAACGTTGATGTTGTGACCGGAGGCAAGGACGTGATCCAAACCACCGTAACCAATGTCATATGCCCAGCCGTCGCCACCCATGATCCAAACGCTCTTCTTGACCAGGTAATCTGCAACAGCATTCAATTGCATAAGTCCGTCTTCAGTTGCTCCAACGAGCATACTCTTCAGTTGATTGACGCGCTTGCGCTGTTCGTTGATACCAGCTTCGTCGCTCTGATCAGCATTGAGGAGCGCTTCAGCAAGTTCTTTTCCAACGAATTCAGCATTTTTCGAGACCAATTCACGGGCGATTTGGGCAGATTTGTCGACCGACAAGCGCATACCCAAACCAAACTCAGCGTTGTCTTCAAACAAAGAGTTGGACCAGGCAGGTCCCTTACCCTTCTGGTTGACAGCCCATGGAGTGGTGGGTTGGTTGCCGCCATAAATGGAGGAACAACCGGTTGCGTTGGCGACGATCATGCGATCACCAAAAAGTTGAGTAGCCAGCTTGACATAGGGAGTCTCGCCACAACCACCACAAGCACCCGAGAACTCAAACAGGGGTTCGAGTTGTTGCGAATTCTTGATATTGGTTGCCTTGACGTCCTCACGCGGGAGCAAAGGTAGATTCAGGAAGAAATCCCAATTCTCGGCTTCGGCTTCGCGGACTGGAGGCTGGGCACCCATGTTGATCGCATGTCGTCCGGGGTTCTGCTTGTCTTTACCTGGGCAGTTTTCGACGCAAAGTCCACAACCAACACAATCCTCAGGGGCAACCTGGACAGTCCAGGAATAACCTTCTTTCCATTCGCGGAAGTTGGAGGGTTTGCTTTTAAAGGTTGCTGGAGCATTTTCGAGCAATGCAGTCGGATAAACCTTATTGCGGATAGTTGCATGGGGGCAGACAAAAGAGCAGCGACCGCATTGAATACACAGGTCAGGTTCCCAGATGGGAATCTCGAGGGCGATATTTCGCTTTTCCCATTTGGTAGTCCCTGAAGGATAAGTACCATCGTCCGGAAGTTTGCTTACGGGGATTTTGTCGCCATTGCGTGCGATCATCTCGCCCAACACTTCCTTCACAAAAACAGGAGCATTGGTAGGCACTGGTTGGCGGCGGTGGTGTTGGCTGGAGATTTGTTGGGGGTACTCGACCTTGTACATATTGGCAACAGCCTGGTCGACCGCTTCGTAGTTCATCAGGACAATTTTCTCGCCTTTTTTGCCATAAGTCTTGTCAATCGAATGCTTGATTGCTGCAATTGCTTCTTCTTTTGGCAGTACCCCGCTGATGGCGAAGAAACAGGTCTGCATAATTGTATTAATGCGATTGCCCATGCCAGTCGCTTCTGCAACCTTGTATGCGTCAATCACATAAAATTGGATATTCTTGGCAATCATGTCTCTCTGCATTTCAACTGGTAAAGTATCCCAAACTTTTTCAGTGCTTGAAATGGTATTGAGCAGAAAAACCGAGCCAGGGCGGGAGTATTTGAGCAGATCAAACCGATCAACAAAACTGACCTGGTGACAAGCAACAAAGTTGGCTTCGTTGTCTGAGATGAAATATGGCGCACGAATTGGTTCAGGACCAAAGCGAAGGTGCGAAACAGTCACGCCGCCAGATTTCTTGGAGTCATACTCAAAGTAACCCTGCGCGTAATTGGCAGTTTCCTCACCAATGATCTTGATCGAGTTTTTGTTTGCGCCGACGGTACCATCAGAACCAAGACCGAAGAACATTGCTTGGATGACATTGTTGGGCAAAATTTCGAAACTGGGATCAAAGCTCAGGCTCAGATTGGTGACATCATCCTCAATGCCGATCGTAAAATGAGGTTTAGGGCCATCATTTGCCAGGTCATCGAACACGCCTTTGACCATGGCAGGTGTGAAATCCTTGGAGGAAAGACCATAACGTCCACCAGTAACCAACGGCATGCTCGCGCAGGCAACGCTGCCATCATTCAAGCCCAAACTAAGAGCGTTAACAACATCCTGGTAGAGGGGTTCGCCAATGGAACCCGGTTCCTTAGTGCGGTCGAGAACGGCAATTTTCTGCACTGAAGCAGGGATAACATCGAGAAAATGCTGGACCGGGAAGGGGCGATACAAACGCACAATCACAACGCCAACCTTTTCGCCGCGAGCGTTCAGGTATTTGGCAACTTCAGAGGCGGTCTCTGCGCCTGAACCCATGATAACGATTACACGGTCGGCATCCGGGGCACCATAGTATTCAACCAGGTGATATTGACGACCGGTCAGGTCAGCAAAACGATCCATCTCTTCCTGGACGATGCGAATGGCTTCTGGGTAGTACCGGTTTACAGTTTCGCGACCCTGGAAGTAGGTGTCGGGGTTCTGTGCGGTACCACGGATGAAGGGGTTATCTGGCGAAAGCGCACGCAGGCGGTGATCACGAATCATGTCATCGTTGATCATTTCACGCAGGTCATCATCAGTGACACGTTCAATTTTGTTGATTTCGTGAGAAGTGCGGAAACCATCAAAAAAGTGAACGAAAGGAATGCGGGAGCGCAATGTGGCTGCAGTAGCAATTACCGCTGTATCTTGTGCTTCCTGAGGTGAGTTGCTTGCCAGCAAACCCCAACCAGTTTGGCGAACCGCCATAACATCGGAATGGTCGCCGAAAATGGACAACGCCTGGGCAGCTAGTGAACGAGCAGAAACATGAAAAACAGCAGGTGTTAATTCACCGGCAATTTTATACATGTTCGGGATCATCAGCAAGAGCCCCTGAGAGGCAGTGAAGGTTGTCGAGAGAGAGCCAGCTTGTAAGGCACCATGTACTGCACCTGCTGCACCACCCTCAGACTGCATTTCGATCACTGTGGGGATAGTGCCCCAAATGTTGGGTACGCCTTCTGCTGCCCATTGGTCAGCAAACTCACCCATACCCGATGACGGTGTAATGGGGTAGATGGCGATTACTTCGTTTAGCCTGTATGCCACATGGGCGGTCGCCTCATTGGCATCAGTCATAACCATTTCACGTTTCATATTTGTTCTCCTGTTTCGTTTAATAGGACTATTTCCTATGTTGACACACCAAAATTAAGCTTCCAATATGTCGGAAACCTTCCTCAGATATTGTAACCGATATCCCAAAAGGCAGTGGGTTTTTTGATTTTTTATGTCAATAAATTCACAAGCAAGGAAAGCACCAGAAGCAATTGTGTCTCCCTCGTCAATAAGTACAAATATTTCCAAACGAACACCAACTGATTTTAATTAATTTTTGGCTATACTTCAGTTATCTACATTCCACTCGTCTTTTTAAAGGAGATCGAAATGAAAGTTTGGGCCGTAATTCTTATCATCCTTGCACTTTTTATCGCTATCTTCCCACAATTTTTCGATTGTGAATCCCAAGGCAGGTCGTTAACCCTTCAAAATGGAGCCACAATTCCAATGAAATGCCATTGGACCGCTCGGGCAGAAATTGTAGTAGGGTCTCACCTCCTGGTGACAGCAATCATGCTCTTAATCGCAAAACATAAAGAGACTCGTGTTTGCTTGAGTTTCTTAGGCATTGTTTCCGGTATCTCCGCGATGCTTCTCCCCACTTATTTAATCGGGGTTTGTGGGATGGATGAAATGATTTGCAACTCAACCATGAAGCCAGCTTTGCTTTTGGCTGGTGGGTTGACGATTGTTATCAGCCTGATCATCCTGATTTTTTCCTCGAGGGAAACTGATATCGTTACACCAGTTGTTTCATAAAAATGGACTAACTGAAAGGACACCAATCCATTGATGAACGAGGTCCGTTTTGCATTGAATAATATCAAGAGCAGACCATTCAGAAGTGGACTGGCGTTCCTTTTTGTTGCCATGGTTGTCATCGCCGCCTTCTGGACGACGCTGGTTCTTGAAACCGTGCGGGAAAATCTTGAATCCAGCCTGCAAGCCATGGAAAGCATGGTCGCAGATATTGTGGTCGTACCCAGGTCGAGCAGCCCTGCTTACCTACAACCTGGCAATCTGGATCTAAAGCGTTTGTTGACTGAAATCGCTGCCATTCCAGGGGTAGAATCCATCTCTCCGCAGGTTCGTTTGTTTACCGCGAACAACAGCCCCTTCAGTTCTCAACCTGTTTTGTTTGTCACGGCAATTGACCTGGCCTCCGATTTTACTGTTCAACCATGGCTGGTCAAGTCAGAAAAGCAAACGCTGAACCTTGGCGAAGCCTACGGTGGAAGTACCATTGATTTCCCAGCGGGACAGGCAAATATTATCATTTCCGGAAATGAACTGATCCTTGTTGATCAGCTTGCTGAGACAGGAACCATTCTGGACCAAACCATTTATGTTTCGTATGAGACTGCCAGGATGCTGTCGGAAAGTTTCAAAGCTCAGAAGGTATCAGAAGCGGGTCTCGAAGCCAATTATGTGCCTGTGATTATGGTCAATGCAAGCCCAGGGTCAAGTGTGCAAAAGGTGTCGAACCAAATTCTGGGCGATGTTCAGGGAGTGACTTCATTTGAAGCCGCAAACTTTTTCCAATCGGGTCGGGAGCAAATGAGCACTCTTTTAAACAGGTTGCCGCTCATATTTGCAATGACCTTACTGGTTGGCACGCTTTGCATTGGTTTGATTTTTACAATCACAGTCAACGAACGAAAACAAGAATGGGGCGTCTTGCGGGTATTGGGCTCTACTCGCCAATTCCTCCTGAGCCATATTTTAAGAGAAGGGCAGTTGATTGCCCTTGCGGGAGGTATTTTTGGCTTCCTGGTCAGCCTGTTCATTGGCAATTTCTTTATTAACCAAATCGCGCAGCGGGTCAATCTGCCATTGGGCAATCCCCCACTTAAGATTTATGTTGGTTTATTTATCCTATCTCTATTGATCGCGCTTCTTTCGGTGACCCTGGCGTCTCTATATCCGGTTTGGCTTGTCAATCGGCAGGACCCTGCGGTCGTATTACGAGGATAAAACATTGAGGAATTTATGAATTTACTCCGCCTGGCATTTAAAAACATTGCAGACAACGCATTCCGAAGTTGGATAGTTGCCGCCTGTGCTGGTCTGGTTGTGGCATTCATTATTGGTGCCACACTGGTAATCAATGGTTCACAAGAAAGCATGCAAAAAGTTACTGAACGCCTGGGCGCAGACATAACCGTCATTCCCTCCGGTAACCAAACCATCGTTGAACAGGCTTTATTGATGGGTGTGCCTGTGGATATTTGGATGAACCGCGACATTGTTGACAAAATCTCTGCAATGGATGGCGTAGCAATTGTCTCACCTCAATTATTCCTCTCAACCATGCGGGGAGCTTCCTGCTGCTCAGTCTCCGATATGTTCATGGTTGCCTATGACCCAGCCACGGATTTCACCGTGCATCCCTGGATGGAAGTCAACCTTGGAAGAGACCTTAAGCTTGGTGAAGCTATCGGTGGAACCTACATCTCCGATTCTGAAGGACGTGACGACATTCTTGTTTATGGTTATTCGATCGACCTGCTCGGCAACTTGGAACCAACAGGCAGTGGATTGGATCAGAGCCTGTTTTTTACCTATGAGACCGCTCTGGATATCGCCAGGCATTCTCCCATGCAAGCTGAGCGCGAATTGACCATCAACCCTGATGCCATTTCAACTGCTTTGGTGCGGTTGGACGATACTGCGGATCCCTTCCTGGTTGCCAAGGAAATCGAAGCCTCCATTCCAGGAGTCAATGCCATCACCAGTGCAAGCCTATTTCGCGATCAACGTGACAGGGTGGATTCGCTTGTAAATAGTGTCACTTCATTGTCAATCATCGCCTGGGTCATGGCACTGGTTCTGATTGGATTTGTTACCTCCACCGCGATCTCATCCAGACGGCAGGAAATTGGCGTCTTGCGTGTCCTGGGTGCTTCCCGCACCGATGTGGTCAAGACCCTGCTTTTGGAAACCTCCCTGCTCACCTTTGGCGGCTCACTGGTCGGGATCATTTTTGCCTTCGTAGTGATTATGCTGTTTCGCAACCTCATCATGAATAGCATGAAAGTGCCAATTTTCATTCCACCGATTGGCGAACTTCTCTTGCTTACTTTGATAGTCGTAGGTTTAAGCCTTGCCAGTGTGTTCCTGGCAACCTTAATCCCAATTCTGAGAATCTCCAACCAGGAACCTGGCACTTCAATTAAGGAATAGTGAAATGATCAGACTGAATGAACTGAGTAAAGTATACGAGCAGAAGAAACAAAAAACAGTCAACGCTGTCGATGGAGTAAGCCTGGAAATTGCCCCCCAGGAATTTGTTGTGATCACCGGACGCTCCGGTTCAGGGAAAACCACCCTATTAAATTTGATTGCCGGGCTGGCAGAACCCACGAAAGGACAGGTTTTTATCGATGGGGTCGACGTGTGGGAACTTTCTGATGCCCAGCGCTCAGCATTGCGCAACCACAAAATGGGTTTCGTTTTTCAATTCCCGAGCCTGCTTCAATCTTTGAACTCGGTAGAAAACGTGGTTTTACCGACCATTTTTGACCAAAAAAAGGCAACAAAAGCGGATGTAGACCGGGCAATACACCTGCTTGAACTGGTGGGGCTCTCGGACAAGGCTGCGGCATATCCCCGTCAGCTTTCCGCAGGTCAGCAGCAACGGGTTGTGATTGCGCGGGCACTGATTAACGACCCTGAATTGCTTCTGGCAGACGAGCCAACCAGTAACCTGGATGAGCAAACCGCGAAAGAGATTATGGATATTTTTCATGACATCCACATGAAAAACGGGATCACTATTCTATTAGTCACCCATACTGGAGAGATCACAACCAGTGGGACTCGCAGTATTTTCATGGCAAATGGATCCATTGCCTCAGATGTTGCCAAAATTAGTCAAAATTGATCATAAAAACTGTGAAAAGGCCAATTATGACCTTCAAAAATCCAAAAAAAGCTTCAAATTTGTTCCTCATAATTGTTTTCGGGATTTTGCTTGCGTTGATGCTTGCAGGTTGTGGTGATAAGAAACAAACCAACGAAATCGAGCCAGAAATTGTTTCAACGAACGTTGAGGTTGAACTAATCCAAGCGACAGAAGAGGTTCCCTCAGTTGCCCGGCTTGACCCGCTGAGTATCCCCAAATACCAGCAGCCACTCTACATTCCGCCTCTGATGCAACCCATCAGGCAGGGCAATTTGACAGATGATGAACCCGGGCAACGGCAATTTGATGACCAAACCCTGATCATTCCGCCGGTCTCACAATCTGCAAATGAGGGCAAACTGACCAGTTACGAAATTGCTGTGCGCCAGTTTGAGCAGCAAATCTTGCCCGAAGGTTTTCCGCCGACCACGGTCTGGGGCTATGGCGTAGAAGGCGACCCACTGCCATCGCCAGGCGTGGAATCCTCATTTCATTATCCCGCCAATACGATTCA
>JBCFBG010000036.1:2072-6988 GCA_038562515.1 Anaerolineaceae bacterium | reverse complement strand
CGACATTCCCCTTTCCATCCAGGACAAAAGCTTTAATGAAGATGGTTCTCTTTATTATCCAGAAAGCCGCAGAACCTATGAAGGCTACCAGGGTGCTTTCATGCCTGATACGAACATCCCAGCAAGGTGGCACCCCAGTTTCTTCGGCGACACAATGTTGGTGAATGGGAATACCTGGCCTTACTTTGAAGTAGAGCCCAGGTTGTATCGCTTTCGCTTGTTGAATAGTAGTAATTCCCGCTTTTTGCTGCTCGATTTTGACCAGGATCTGGGTTTCACAATGATTGGCGGCGATGGCGGGTTTCTCTCTGGCAAACCGGTTGAACTTGACCAGGTTTTATTGGCTCCAGGAGAGCGGGCGGATGTAATTATAGATTTCTCGTCTTTCACACCGGGGGATGAAATAATCATGCTCAACCTGGGCAGCGACCGTCTCTTTACAGGACTGCCAATTGATAGCCAGGATTCGGCTGACCCAGCAACCACCGGTCAGGTGATGAAGTTTACTGTGGTGAATCTGACAGAGGCGGGTAATCCCGGTTCCATCCCTGCAAAATTACCCGTAATTCAACCCATTTCCACTTCATTACCTGAACGCGATCTCACCCTTTATGAGCAGATCTCTGATTTTGATGGGCTTCATTACAAATCCAGCCTGGGAACACCTGAGGACGGACCCAAAAAGATCACCGATCAGCTCACTGCCAACCCGGACATCGAAGACGCTGTTCTCTGGAACCTGATCAACCTGACTTCCATTGCCCACTCATTGCACCTTCATATTGACCAATTCCAGATTTTCGAAAGAGTACCTTTTGACCAATTTGGATTCATCTCCGCGCAGGAAGATTACCTGTCTGGTTCAGCATCGCAACCACCTGATTGGGAAGATTTCGTCACTGGAGAGGCTGAAAAACCGGAGTTATGGGAAAGCGGTTGGAAAGACACCGTCATCTCCCCTCCTGGCTATATCACCCGAGTTGTTGCTATGGTAGGCTACGAGGGACAGCATTATTGGGAAAGCACGATTCTGGAACAGCGCGACAATGAAATGATGTACCCGTTTTACATCGGTGAGCTCTGGATCAAGCAAAAGGAAGGTATTTCCCGATAACCGGGTCTTGCAGGACACTAAAATGGGAACCTCAGGAGTCTTACCCCCCGCCTGCCTTGCACAAGTGTTCCAAATCGCATTGATCTTCCAGCCGGCGTGGTTGAAGCAGAACTCAACCCCGCAGACATAATTGCCGGATTGGAGGCCTTCAATTTTTCTTTTAGACCAGGGCAACATGACGTCCAATATCGGACTACGAAATGACTATCAGCCACTCCCCGTCATCGCGAGCGCAGCGTGGCGGTCTGCCTTTCATGTCAGCTATCAGCTATGAGCCACCCCTTATCACCTATGAGTTGTGAGCCATCGGCTCTCCCCCATCAGCTATCATCTATCAGCTTTTGCTTCGTACCCAAGTTTTCCTGTCTAAGATGACAAAGACTGCCTTGCAATCAAGGCAGTCTTTTCTTTGATAATTGCCAGGCAAAACGCATTTGCCTGGCAGAAGTTGAATTGATTACGGGACTGTCACTGTCACCGTATTGGTGGGGGCTGACTTGGCTGCCAGGGTCGGGAAGCCAATCGAAGGTACGGGGTAGACATACGTATCTCCGATCAGGTTTACAGCCACCACCTGATAGTAGTAGGTCCCCGGCCCAACACCTGTCAGGTCGTCCAGATGTTGCACTGTAGTACCCTTGCCTACAGCAGCGGGAACAGTAGCAATAGGAATCCAAGGACCATCCGGACTTACTGACCGCATCACAGTAAAACCTGTTTCTGTGGACGATCCATCAGTCCAAGTGAGGGTCACCTGCAAACCAACACTGGAAGATCCCAGATCGACAGGAGGATAAGGTGGGACAGCAAATGCTAACGGTCGCATCATGTCCATTTCTTCATGGCTAAGGATGTGGCAGTGCCAGACATATTCCCAACCGAGGTTGACATAATGGTTCACCAAAGGTGCCAATTCGCCGCTCGGATCCATAATGGGCAGAGGCGTATTATCGACTGGATAGCCTTCAGGCATCGTGGGGTCGATAAGGCGGATGCTGTTCGGAACCTCGAAGGGTTGCGTTGGCAATGTCGGTCTAAATGCAACCACAATGTGTTGTAATGGATGAACCCGGAAAGTTTCTTTCCATCCAGTTTCAGTCGGATGGATTTCCAGGAGTTGACCATCCCAAGCCATTCTGTTGATTATTTGAACATTGAACAGATGAACATGGATTGGGTGAGTGTCAACACCATTTTGGGTGATCCTCCAGATTTGAGTGCCATCTTCCAATGATCCGAGTTGAGTAGCATCGAGATCGCTTGGCAGGACAAGCTCTGTGGGAGGAGCCAGGTGAGGATATAAGACGAAGTTTTGGTTACCAGCCGTGGTAAATGGCAGTTCCAGTCCAAGGAAGCCACTCATGCGACCGTATTCGTCGAAGGATTCACCCATCTCATCCTGGATGGCTTTTGGCTCAATCGAGATCGTGATCGGATCGGGGGTCGCCGTCGCCCCACTGCCGTCGCCAATAATGGTAACGGTTGGTGCGCTCGAGTAGTTCGCGCCGGGATTGGTCAGGACCAAGCCAGTAACAACGCCTGCGGAGATAGTTGCGTCAGCCGTCGCTCCAGTACCTCCACCACCGGTAATGATCACAGAGGCTGTTGTGTATCCACTGCCTCCGTTTGTGACAGTCAAGCCTGTCAGAGGTCCATTAAAGAAGGATTTCTCATTTGCAGCCAGGGTCACAAAAGCTCTTGTGTCAGCTGGGAAGCTGTCGTTATAAGCTGAGTTGTAGTAATACTGCGGAATAAGCATCCGGTCCTGCCCGGTTTCGAAGACACCCGGCTTTGTATCAGTTTTCCTCCAGATTTCCATTAATGGTGCTGGATCATAGGATGCAATCGATCCAATAAACGCAATGGCAGATGCGCCTGTTCCGCCACCTCCAACCAAATCGACAGTCGGGACGGTAGTGTAGTTTGAACCGCCATTAGTTACCGCTATCGCGCTGACTCTCAGAGTAGCAGCACCAACAGGCACTGTCGACGGTCCCGGAACTGAAGCCTCCGATTTGAAAATCAACGGTAGGTAAACACTATTGGTGGGTATGAGGGGGTTCGTGGTGATAACAACGGTAGGAGCTGAGGTGTAACCTGAGCCACCATTAGTCACAGTGAAACTCACAATGCTGCCATTGACGACATTTGCAATAGCGGTTGCTCCGGTTCCACCACCACCGGTTAAGGTTACAGTCGGAGTTCCAACCAGCCCGGAACCGGGATTGACAACAGCGATGTTTTCAACTGACCCGGTAGCTGTTGCTGCCGCGCCGGTTCCTCCGCCACCTGTGAAACTGACCGCAGGCATGGTGGTAAATCCGGTGCCGCCAGAGACGACATTGACACTAGTAACACTGGCACCGGTAGGATTACCTGCACCAGCTCTGACCCGAATTTGCATGATCGTGCGGGTGTTGGGTCCGTAACCTGCCTGAACAGTGGGAACACCACCAGAACCGGTCAGATCAGGAGCACCTGTATAATAGTCATAGCGGGGATCAAGCGCAGGGAATGCAGCAGGAGCATCGTTGTACAAAATCAAAGTTTGCCCTGCATACTGTGAGAAATCTACAAGCACATCCGCCCTCTCGGCATTTCCCAAGAGAAGTGAGTGGTCAACAACGTTCCCCACATTGAATAGAGTTGGGTCCATTTCCCAGAGGACTGGTTGGGCTGGAACAACGGCCGGCTCGGGCAGGAAACCGCCTTCATTGCCGATCACGATCCAATCAGGTCCCTTTGTGGCGGGGTCTGGTGCTCCGCCCGCACGATTGTCGGTTGGCCAGGTAGCCGGGAAACCAGGTGTCTCAACTGCAGGAACCATTTTTACTTCCGTATTGATCCTGCCGTCACCCGTGACAACCGTGGGGTCAGCCACATACAACTGTAAGTTGAAGAATCGGTCGTTCGCCGCGTTCAAAATACGGAAACGCACGAGTTCAGGGTCAACTTCCAAGTAAGGATAGACCGTGCCGTTGACAAGGGAGGTATCGTTAAAGGCTTCCATCCCAACAGATGGGCTAGGCGTGCCTGGTATCAATGGTGGTTCACAGAACCCTGCTGCAAAATCACAGTTGGGGTCGTAATATGGGTTCGGCACAGGCGGGAAATCGATGTTCTCAGTTGGTGGCCAGAAGTAAGGTCCATATTGCCAGCGACCAAACGAAGAAGAACCAGAATTGTCCCAAGGGTTCTGAGCCGGCATATAGACTGTTGAGGTCCACAGGTCACCTGTTTTCGGTGCTGGGTAGCCTGTTTGTGGGTCAATCGCACCAGTGCCATTTGCCCAGGTTGGGTCCTGCGCAGCAATTGTTGTTGCGTCTACAAAGGTTTTATCCTGGATGATCAATGGAATCCCATAATCCGGCAAAGCCTGGACAAGTCCGGGGTTCACTCCGGAGAGATTAGTGCCATTGATCAGGTCCTGTTCGATAAAATCTGTAAGAATGTAGCCAGCTGCCACGCCTGCGTACACATTTAGCCTGGTGATGCCAAAAGCATGGTCGTGGTAGAACATCAGGCGGGCACTGTTTTGATTATTGTAGTAGAAAGTGAGTGAACCAGCCCCTGGATCATTTGTAGCAGTGGGGGAAGGTGGATCGGTCTGACCGATTGTATCTGGAACAACTTCACCATTTTCAAACCACATATCAGGAATGTATTCAACGCTGACGCCCTCAGGATAGAGGGTGTCTTCGCCCGCCGGTGTAACCCACTGATGCGGGGTACCGTCGCTGATCCAGGGAACAAAGCCGCCGTGAAGATGCACAGATGTTCGGTTATTGCTATAGGGTTGGCA
>JBCFBG010000036.1:0-1972 GCA_038562515.1 Anaerolineaceae bacterium | reverse complement strand
ACAATTGGTGCCGTATAGTTTGCGCCTGGAGATGTCACGTTAATTTGCGTGATTCGTCCGTTTAATATCACAGCAGTGGCAGCCGCTCCGCTACCTGTTGCATAAACATCCAGGATTGAAACCGTTGGTGCCGTGTACCCACTACCTTGGGCATCGACTACGATCGAACCGATTGAACCCTTGGGCATGGGAGAGTTGGCATAATTGGGAAAAGGACCGTAATAATGCGGCACTTCGCCTTGAGCCATTTCGACAAGGTTCGGGTCCATACCGGCAAGACCGGGCAGATAGCCTTGCGCTCTCAAGCGATCAGCTGCCTCCTGGATGTGCCGGGGTGTGACCCTGCCTTCAATATAATTTAACCCATTCTCCTGGATTACTGGAGGCGGGGGGGAGGGGGTGGCTGAGTCCAGTGTTTCCATTGGTCTGAGACCCAGTAGCAGCGACAAAATTAAGGCCCCTGCAACAACATAATTGGGTATCTTACTGCGTGCCATTGGTTTTTCTCCTTGATTAGAACTAGTAGTCTATGGCGAACTGAAGAGAAACGAAATTTGCTGGTTCCACAGGCATCCTGAGTCCAACCGAAGCATTTTTTGTCGTTTAGTCTTAATCGTGAAAAGATTGGTGAGTATCATCCAAAAATACTTGCTCCGTGTTTAATAGACTGGGAACCTATATTTATTATAGAATTGCACATGGATAATGCTGTTGGAATATGTTGAATAACGTTTGTAAATATTTCATTCCGACTCTTGCAAACCTCCTCATCACACCCACGAGTAAGGTAGAATCAGCTGTATTCGGAGATAAACACTATGAATGAAATTCAGAAAGTCACGTTTGAAAAACTTGTCTTTGGCGGCGATTGCCTTGGACGGCTGCCTGATGGTAGAGCGGTTTTTGTGCCTTTTGCCTTACCTGGGGAAGTGGCAGAAATTGAGATCACTGAATCTAAAGAACGGTTTGCCCGTGGGCGGGTCGTGAATTTATTAGTGAAATCGCCCGACCGAATTGAAGCTCCCTGCCCTTACTTCACCATCTGTGGAGGATGCCATTACCAACACCTCGACTACGCCCAACAACTAAAGCTAAAACAAGCCCTTGTCAAGGACCAACTGGAACGGATTGGCAAGCTAACCAACCTGCCAGAAATTCCAATGACTGCCAGCGCTACGCCTTTTGGCTACCGCAACCAGGTCCAGTTACACCCAACGAATCTCGAAGGTGCTGAGGTGAACTTGAGACTGGGTTTCAAACAAGCAAATTCGGACACTGTGCTGTCTATAGAGAGATGTCTTCTGATCTCAGAAGAAATGACCGCGCTCCTCTCTCAAATCGAGCTGGAACCATATTCTGACCTCTCGCGCATTGCTATACGCAACGACAGCGACGGTGAATTGATGCTAGTCTTTGAAGGCAAAAGCGATGAACCGCCTGATTTATCTATCGAATTACCCGTTTCTTCTGCTTTTATCGGTCCGGATGGACAATGCCTCAACCTGAGTGGCAACGACGCCCTGGTTTTCACCGTCTTAGGCAAAGAATTCCTGGTCTCGCCAGAATCGTTTTTCCAGGTCAACCTGCCAGTCTCAGAAGAGATGATCAAGCATGTTCTTTCTCAAATTGAACCACGACAAAATCTTGAGGTGCTCGAACTTTACAGCGGCGTCGGGCTGTTTACGCGCTTCCTCGCCCCCCATGCCAGCCAACTGACAGCAATAGAAAGTTCTCCCTCTGCTTGTTTCGACTTCGTCACAAACCTGGACGAGTTTGATAACATCAGTCTCTACGAAGGCGCGGTCGAGGATGTTCTGCCAGGCCTCTTGGAACAGATCGCACCCGTAGACCTGGTTGTGCTCGACCCACCCCGTGCTGGTCTGAATGTGAAAGCTCGCCAGGCACTCATCGATCTTGCACCCCACCAGATCATCTACATCTCCTGCGACCCCAGCACCCTCGCCCGCGACCT
>JBCFBG010000035.1:10312-22859 GCA_038562515.1 Anaerolineaceae bacterium | reverse complement strand
AGCAAGAGCAACAACTGCAAAGTGGCTTGAACGAAGAGAAAGCCAGCGCCTTGAGGCGCTGGCTAGAGATCAGGGCTTTTAGCCCTTGAGCAAACCACCCGCTATGCGGGTGGTTCTGATTATCTGAACAAAATTTATGCTGCTGCCGCTACATCTTCCGCGGCGTCTTTGATCTCATCTACAACATCTTCTGTCCCAGTCTTGGCAGTGTGCACGATTTTCTGGGCTTTTTCTTTTGTTACTTTCGCGACCTCGTCTGCCTTGCGAATGGCGTCTTGGTAGGCGATTTCTGCACGCCGTTTGGTTTCTTCGTAGGATTCTGCGCCTTTGTCTTTCAACTCAATTGCTTTTTCTTTGATGACCTGGCGGGTTTCTTCGCCAGTTTGAGGAGCTAATAGCAAAGAGGCAATTGCACCAGCAAGTGCGCCTACGGTAAAACCCATTACAAATGATCCAAAGTTACTTTCGTCTGACATTTTTTCTCCTGTTATCTATTAATTACTTTTTGAAACGAAAGAGCTCGGCAATTTTCTTGACACTTGCCAGAGATTCGTTCAGTTTGATCACCGGTTCGGTGAGGTTATCGCTCATGAACCTTACAGTTCCTTTCAAGGTATTGACAGTGTCGCTGGTCGAGTGAATGATTGGTCTGATTTCATTTTTGAGTAAATTGGTCAGATCTGCTAATTGCACAATCAATACAACCAATGCAACACCGATGACAAACATCATCAAAGCCATGAGGATAATGAAAATATCCCGCACAACTGAGACTGTATCGGCGTCCGAGAAAGCTAAAACGACAATACCAGCTATGATGGCTAAAAGGACAAGCGCAACAATGACAATCGCGATCGTCGCTTTTTTGTTACCTTCCTGAGGAGCTTCTTCTGCGAGTGTAGTTGTTGTCAACTGGTTGAGTGTCGGTTCTTCTGTCATAATTGCCTCTGTAAGTTATTATATCTCAGTATAACTGGCAACTATTATCAATGTATAAACGTTATAGCTCGTCTATTTGGATTTCTTCCTCGTCTGTTTCGAACAATTCCAGTTCAGGAAGCAAGTTTATATCCCCAAAATTGGCTGTTTGCTCTGTTGTGATGAGCCTCTGTTTCACCAATTCCAGGATTGCCAAAAAGACAACAATTGCTTGCAAACGGTCACGGCTTTCACCCATGATCTTGGAAAAACTTGTTTTTTGATCAGCACGAAGTATGTGTAGAATTTCTTCCACTTTCCTCTTGAGGGTGATCTTAGGGATGCTGATTAGCGCTCCCTCTTGCAGGGCAGGCTGTTGGCTGGCAAGGTTTTCAAGCGCCAGGATCAGATCATCGATCTTTACCCCTGTAAGATCTAATTGCACATTGACCGGATAGGTGCGTGGGACGTGGAGGTGGCTGCGCAAATCCTGGTTCATGCGATCCGAAAGCCACTCTGTTGTCTTCTTGATTTCACGATATATGATCAGTTGCCTGGCGAGTGTTTCTCCAAGGTCTTCTTCGTCTTCACTTCGGACCGGGGGGCGCGGTAAAAGCGCTTCCGACTTGATCTGAACTAACTTTGCGGCGATTATAACGAATTCAGATAAATAATCCGGCTCTGCATCCTGGTTTTGTTCAATATATCCCAGGAATTGATCAGTAACCTGCGCAAGAGCAAGTTTGCTGATGTCCAGTTCAGCTTTCTGGATCAGGTCAAGTAACAGGTCGAGAGGACCGGAGTAGACCTCGGTCGTAATCTCGTACGAATCGGATTGGTGTAACCAAAGTTTTGCCATGGATTAATTATAGTCGAGGCGGGATATATTTTGACATTATTGCAAGTATACTTAATTTGTTAACGAGGTTGCGATGGCGAAATTTGTATGTGTTGATTGTGGTCAGAATTATCCGTCAGAGGGTTTACCTTATGTCTGCCCATCATGCGGGGGGGTCTTCACATTATCTGAATTAACTTACGATCCGAATCAAAAACAATTACTACCAGGGATGTGGTCTTACAAAAGTATCATGGGGGTAGAAGCCAATCCGGCATGTTACCTGGGAGAAGGTCAAACTGCTTTAGTCGAGCGAACACTTAATGGTGATCATTTTTATGCCAAATTGGAAAGCCTGAATCCAAGTGGATCGTTCAAAGACCGCAATTCGGCAATCGTAAGCAGTTTTTTAAAAACACGGAAAATCCAGAATGTGGTTGAAGACTCGTCCGGAAACGCCGGAGCATCATTGGCGCTCTATGCGGCTGGTTTTGGCGTAAAGGCGCAAATTTTTGTGCCTGCGGGGACCACAGGACCCAAGGTGGACCAGATCGTTGCCTGCGGTGCCAGTGTTGAGGCAATTCCAGGACGCAGGGAGAACGCTCACCAGGCAGCTTTGGCAGAACTCGAAAAGGGAAACAGGGTTTATGCCAGTCATGCCATGTTGCCTTTTGGTTTGGCTGGTTACGCCACCATCGCCTTCGAAATCTTTGAGCAATTGGGGCGATTACCAGAGGTGGTTTATTGCCCAATTGGGCATGGATCGCTTTTTTTGGGTATTTTGCTTGGTTTCAACGCTATCTGCGAGCACCTCGTGCTTGCTGAGAGACCGAGAATGATAGGCGTTCAACCAGAGCGCTGCGCGCCACTGGTTTCGGCCTGGAACAACCAGCCTTTTACACCTGGCAATCTCACCAGCCTGGCAGAAGGCACCATGGTCACCAACCCAGTGCGGGGTAAGGAAATTCTACGGAACCTGGTGGTTGGATATGATGAGTTGTTAGCGATCCCTGAGGTGGAGATCGAGCCTGCAAGAAACGAACTTGCCAGAATGGGAATTTATATCGAACCCACCTCCGCCATGGTATATGCTGCTTTAAAAGATTCAGCTTTTACCAGTGAATTAAATGTTTTGGTTTTTAGCGGTAATGGGCTAAAATATCGAGTAGACAAGTAAAAAAGAAACTGCAGATTCGTTTGATATCGATCGCCAAGAGGATGCTAAACGAATAGGCGGTTCAACAGGGAGTAGTTATGATTGAACCAGACGCTTTAGCGAAATTGCGGGGACATTTACCCGAAAATTTCGATAATATTTTTATGCTCACAAGGGCATTGACCCACCGTTCCTATGTAAATGAAAACAAAGAAGTATTAGAGGACAATGAACGCCTCGAATTTCTGGGGGATTCAATTCTCAGCTTAATTGTTGCGGAATGGCTTTACAATAATTTCCCAGAGAAGGATGAAGGTTTTCTGACCAAGGTCCGTGCTGCCTTGGTGTACACTCAGCAACTCTCCATCTTTGCCCGGCAGATCGAGTTAGGTCCGGCTTTGTTGTTAGGGCGGGGTGAAGCCAATGCCGGAGGCCGAAACCGCGATGCGATCTTGTGTGATGCATTTGAAGCAATGATTGCCGCTATCTATCTTGAATGCGGCTTGCAAACTGTTAAAGATTTCATCATTCCCTTGCTTGAATCGGAATCAGAAGAAATCCTTCGCTCTCACTCAGAAGAAGACGTTAAAAGCAGATTGCAGGAATGGGCTCAAGCCCAGGGTTATGCTGCCCCCAGCTATGTGTTGGTGGATGAATATGGACCGGATCATGACAAACGCTTTGTGGTGGTTGCCATGGTCAATGATGAAAAAATTGCCCAGGGAAGAGGCTCTTCAAAACAACTTGCGGAGAAGAATGCAGCACAAAACAGTATAAAGAAATTGGGAATTGTCTCCTTATGAACAAGTCAAATTTTGCTGGTTTAGATTTACAGGGTTATAAAACTTTTGCGAGAGAAACCAACCTGGTTTTTCCCTCCCGGATCACTGCGATCGTTGGACCTAATGGCTCAGGTAAGTCCAACGTGGCTGACTCAATCAGATGGGTTTTGGGGGAACAATCTTACTCCCTTCTGAGAGCTAAGAGAACCGAGGATATGATCTATTCTGGTTCCGACAACCGCGCCAGGGCAGGTATGGCGGCGGTCTCGATCAAATTTGACAACCAGGACAAATGGCTTCCTATTGATTATTCGGAAGTGGTGCTAACGCGCCGTGCTTACCGGGATGGTAAGAATGATTACCTGATTAACAATCAGCGGGTTCGTTTGAAAGATTTTAACGAATTGCTTGGTAAGACCGGTCTCAGCGATCGCACTTACACCATCATCGGGCAAGGCTTGGTTGATTCCGCACTTTCCATTCGTCCGGATGAACGCAGCAAGCTTTTTGAAGAAGCGGCTGGCATTGGGTTGTACCAGAGTCGAAAAGAAGAAGCACTACATCGCCTGGAGACAACAGGGCGTAACCTTGAACGCGCACTGGATATCATTGCAGAAATTAAACCCAGGGTACGCAGCCTCGAGAAGCAAGCAGCCAAAGTGGGTGAATATAAAACCGTCCAGGATGCACTCAAACAAAGCCTGCGTGAATGGTACGGCTATCACTGGTTCAAAGCTTTGAAGGAAGTTAATCAGATTCAGCAACAACTTAACGCTGCCGAGTTGGAAAGGCAATCCACTCGCAAGAGCTTCGAACAAGAACAGGCTGAAGCTAATAATCTTCGAACAGAAATTGAAGCTCAGCGGATTAAAGTCAACACGTTGATGGATGAGATTCGGGGATTGCGAGATCAACTGCAGCGTGATAACCAGAATTTGGCGATTTTGGATGAAAGAAGAAATGCCGCAGAGAAAGCCAGGCTACAGGTTGTCAATGACTTGGCAAACTTGGAAGAAGTGATTCGCGCCGCCGAAGCCAATTCTCAGACCCGTGAAATGGATGAGAGCAAAATCCATGAAGAACTGGAGACTGTCCAGAAGCAATTTGGAGAGCTCTCCGTCTCGCGAGCAAAAATCTTGGAACAAGAAGTCAGTTTGCAGAAGGAAGAGCTCAATTTACGCGAGGCTCAGATCGAGGCGGAAAAAGAAGCTGTTGTAATTCGTTCCCGCAAGCAAGAAATGACTGAACGGATGCAAACATTGCAGTCGAGCCAGGTTTCCATTCAAACCAACTTGACAGACCTTGACAATGAGAAAATCAAGTTAGATGCTGGGATCAATGAACTCACACAAAAAATCCAGCGGGCAGAAACAGACCTACTTGATCTGAAAAAGGAAACCAACCAGGCTCTCGAGGAACGCACCAAAATTGCAAAAGAATTGGAATCCTATCAGCAGAGCAGCCATAAACTCGATTTGGATAAGAATCGTGTCAAGAATCGTTTGGAACTTATCAAGCAAAGCCGGGAAAGCCTGGCAGGGTTTTCTGATGGCGCGAAAAGCTTGCTGAAATCAAGTCGCGAGAAGAAATTGCGCGGTGACCTGACCGATTTGGCTACCCATATCGAAGTACCTGAGGAATATGAGACTGCCATAAGTGCTGCTTTGGGCGAGGCTGTAGATGTGCTCATTATAAAGGATGGGAATTTGGGCTCGAATCTCGTGGAGGAATTTTCAAACCGACTTCAAGATCGTGTTGCAGTTTTAAGTCAGAATTCCGCATCGAAAAATGTTGTTGCAAAGAATCTGGGAGAAGGATTAGTCATCGCGAGCCAAATTGTGAGCACTGAGTCAGCCCTTCGACCTGTCGTGGACTTATTGTTGGGTGATTTTGTTATTTCTGACGATATCAAGTCTGCTTTTACTGGTCGCGAAGATCATCCGGATTTGAATTTTGTTACCCTGGCAGGGGAAGTGTTGTTGAAGAATGGAATTGCCATCATCGGTAAAGCGAACCAGAGCAGCAAGGTGAGCTACACCCGTATGGTTAAGGAACTGACCAGTGAACTTGATGAGGTGGTTGCTTCAGCTGGGAAAATTGCGAAAGTAATTGAACAATTGACCGTTAAGCTAAGAACCGCGGACGAAAAAATTAGTGCTAACCAACGCCTGCGGGATCAAAAGCAAAATGTGCGTGACAGCCTGGCAAAAGAACTACAGGCAGCCAGCCTTTCCATGGAAAAAAACCGAAATAGAGCGGGTTGGATTGAACGTCAGCAGAATGAAAACCAGACATCACATGATGGGGTCAAGCAAAACCTTGAAAAACTAATTCAGTTGGAAAAGGCGAATCAACTTAAAGTTGAAAAACTGCAAGCTCAACAAAAAGAATTACGCCAAAAGCGGGCAGAATTTCAACCCCAGGACATCGAAAACCAGTATCGTTACCTCGAAACTGAGAAGCAAATGTTGACGCAATCGCTGAATCACCTTCGTGAGACTCGACAGACTGAGAACAAACGTCTCGAAGCGGATAAGCTTCGGAAGGGAAACTTCCAAACTCGCATTGATGAACAAGAATTGATCTTACATGATCTGGAAAAACAAATTTCGACGTTGGCGGAAAGTGTAGCTCGCGATCAGGCACAGATAACAGCCTTACAGAACGAATCATTAGATCCCGAGCTTGAGACTTTGCGAGAGCTTGAAAAACAGAGTCGGCAATATGTTGAATCTGAATCGGGCAATCAAAAAACGCTGACTGAAAGAGATCGCCAGGTGATTCATTATCAGTTGGAATTGGCACATCAGCAAGAACGGCTCGAGAACCTGAAAACTCGAATCGATGACGATTTTAGCTTGATCGAGATGGAATATCGCAAAGAATTCACCCAATCCGCACCACTGCCATTCCCTGATCTGGTGATCGACACTTTACCTGAGATTGCTGAAGTGCCCGAAACTCTGGCAGATACGATCAAACAGCTGAAAGTTCAGATACGCCGTATCGGGACGGTCAACATGGAAGCTGACCAGGAATATCGGGAAGTAAAAGAACGACATGACAGTCTGACCACCCAGGTTGCCGATTTGACATCTGCATTGGCAGACATTGAGCAAATGATTAAGGAACTTGACAAGGTCATGCGGTCGGAATTTTTGAAGACCTTCAACGCTGTCAGTACGGAATTCACACATATGTTCTCACGATTATTCAACGGAGGTTCTGCCAGGCTCCTCTTGGGCGACGACGAATCACCAATTGATGGTGGTATCGAAATCGAAGCCAGGCTTCCTGGAAAAAGGGAACAAGGCTTGGTGCTGCTATCTGGTGGTGAACGCAGTCTGACGGCAGTCGCATTGGTATTCGCCTTGCTTAAAGTTTCACCAACACCTTTCTGTGTGCTTGATGAGGTGGATGCGATGCTGGATGAATCTAATGTTGGTCGCTTTATCGAACTGCTTAAGGACCTTTCAAGCGAGACACAGTTTATCCTCATTACTCACAATCGCAACACAGTCTCTGCAGCTGATGTGATTTATGGCGTGACGATGGGTAAAGACTCTGCCAGTCAGGTCATCAGCCTGAAATTGGACGAGGTCGATGAGAGTTTTGTCCGGTAAATTGTGGATGACAAGTTTGTATAGTTCGCGTATGCAGTCAGTAGAAGTAATTGAATGTTTTAGCAAGAATCTAAGGGCAATTTGCGTTTTTTACCCTAAGGGCAGGTAAGTTTGGGAGTGAAAACTCTACAGAAAAAGCCGATACTAATAAAGAAAAAAGCCGGCAAATCGCCGGCTTTTCAATTTAAATCGGTTTAGTTATGTTAATTACCTTCGGCGTTGGGGCTGATGACGTAATTGTACAATTCATCAGGCACGGCGGGGGTCTCGGGAGCAAACTCAGCCCAGTTCTCTTCGATCACAATGTCGTCACGTGAAGTGCGAATTTCTTCGAGCCAATCGGAGAAGAAGTTTTGCTTCATTTGAGCGAATTTGGAGCTGGAAACCGGGTTGGTAGCCTTGGTTACTAGTTGAATCAGGTGCCAGCCAAATTGACTCTTTACTGGATCGCTAATCTGTCCATCATCATTCATGGCAAAAGCGCCTGCAAGGAAGTCGGCATCATAGCTATCGTCCGGTCCGATCCAACCCAAATCGCCACCATTGTTTTTGTTCGATTCGTCAGTTGAATATTCGATTGCGAGGGCAAGCCAATCTCCGCCGGCGTCAAGTTTTGCTTTGACTTCTTTAGCAACTTCTTCACTATCTACCAGGATGTGGCGTACCCAGACCTGCTCTTCGACAGGTTTCAGGTCCTTGGTAACATCTGCCATCAGTTTGTCGCGCAGAAGACCATTGTAAAGAATTCGTTCAATGTCGTTTTTGGTTATGCCATAAATTGACAATGAATCTATATAATCCTTGACTTCCTTTTTATACAAACGTTCGGTAAAAGGAGTGGGCGTTGGCGCATCTGTGGGAACAGCGGTCGCTGTCGGTTCGGGTCCTTCAGTTGGCTCAACAGTCGCTGTGGCTGGAACCTCAGTGGGGAAACCTTCAGGTAATTCCGTGGCGGTTGGAAGCCAGCCTTCTGGAGTTTCAGTAGGGGTGGCAGACGGTTCTGGCGTATCAGTTGGGTTGATCAGTGCAAATTGGGCAGCTGACCAAGTTGGGGTATAAACCGATGTGCTTGTGATAGTCGGAGTATAGGTACCTTCAGGGTAGAAACGGAATTGCTCGCGCATCTCCCTTTCAAGATCCTCATCGCTCACGGTGATGTTACGCTTTGCGGCTTCTTCCCGAATGAGCACTTCGTCAACCAGTTGATTCAATACATTTTCACCGACAACAGTCGGGTCTTTGATTTGGAGCAACAGGGAAAGCGCATATTGTTTACCAGTCTCGCCAAAGAAATTAATATATTGCGTTGCCTGGTTGAGCATGTTCATTCGAGAGTAGGTTGTGCTGTTTTTGAATTCACCAGCTTTGATTTCTGTTTCACCAACACGAGCAACGGTGATATTAGGTTTGACAATAAAACGGTCAACCAAAACATAGCCCAGTAAGATCACAACCACTGCCAAAATTACAATGGTCACAGTTACTGCTGTTTTAACCTGCTTTTCTTCTTGCTGCTTTCTTGCTAAATGCTTTTTAGTCACCTTGTGAGGCGTTTGTGGTTTGGTAGCCATGTCAATTCCCTCTCAAGGTGATTAAATGTTTTCTACCCAGAAATCACCTTCAAAAGGAAGTAAGGCGATATGTCGGGCGTTCTTAATGGCCTTCGCAACTTCTCGCTGGTGCCTGGCGCAGGTGCCAGTTTGGCGGCGGGGTCGGATTTTGCCGGTCTCGTTAATGAAACGGCCTAACACTTCGACGCTTTTGTAGTCAATAGCCAATTTCTTGTCACTACAGAACTGGCAGAATTTGGGGCGGGAGACGAAACGGCGGTTGCGGTTTCCTCCGCGTTCACCGCGGTCGCCGCCACGGTCATTGCGATCATTGCGATCGCCACGGTCATTGGATCTATATTCAGTCATTCTTCCTCCAGATTAATCAATGCGAACTATGCTTGAGCGCAAGATTTGTTCATTGAAGCCAATTGTTCGCTTGAGTGCGGCAACTTCTTCGGGCTTGTAGTCAAAGCTGATCAAAACGTAATAGCCTTCATTCGTTTTGCGAATGGGATAAGCCAGTTTGCGTTTACCCCACCGGTCAGTCTTGGCGATTTCACCTTGATTATTCTTGATAAGGGTTTCGATGTTTTCGACAGCAGCGTCCAGCGTTGCTTCGTCCAGGTCTGCCTGGAGAATAAATATTAGTTCGTATTTATGCATACTTCGAGGCTCCTTTCCTCGGGTTTGCTCCTGCCAAGGCCGTAGGCGGACAGGAGTGGAAGGTTTGATATTCGGCTAAGCCGAAATTAACATGGCAAGTTTATCACAAACGGGAAATCTTGCAAGGAAACTTTTATGAAACAGGTCTATTACCTGGATATTGGTCGATACCAGTTGCTTGGAAATCGTTTCCTGAATCCAAAAGTGTCATGGTGGATTTTGTTTCCACCATGACGATTCAAAAAAGCTATGTAAAGATTAATCGTTGTCTTTATCTCTTCGACTCGATCTGTCATTGGCGAACAGCATCGTGGCGATACTGACAATCACTGAGCCAAGGAAAGCGGCTAACCAGCTATCGACAGAGTATCCTGCTCCAAACCAGGCTTGCGCGATATTGGATGAAAGCATAAATATCCCTGCATTCAGGACCAGGCTGAATATACCGAGGGTCAGGATGATCAGACCGCAGGAGAGCGTCTTCAGGATTGGAAGCAGTATCGCGTTCAACAACGCAAGTACAGCCGCCATAATCGCGTAAGTCGCCCACCCACCCCCCGTAACTTCGATGCCGGGAACAAGCCATGCTGCGATAAAAACTGCCAGTAAAATCACAATCCATCTTTTGAGTAAGTTCATAGTTTTCCTTTCTACTATTGTTTCATTATCATCCAGAAGTGGGGAGATAGGAGTAGATTATCTAAGGTTATTTCCCGAAAATGGCTGTAATTAATGCGCATAGTCACAAAAGCTACAACAGGACTTCAAATTATCTGTATAGTGTGAACTCTTGAGCCAAAATTGTATCCAAAATTCGTCTTATTGTTGTGAGAGAGTTTTCTAAAGGAGCGCTCCATTACAATTTCGGGGAGTATCTGGTTTTGTCAGTTGATAATATTAAAGTTTCCTTATTGATTGATCGAGGGTGATTATAGAACGAGAAGGTTTGATTCTTTACCCGTAAAAACGGGTCTACAAGTTTTGTATAGATTCGTCAGTTATTGTCCAAAAAAATACCCCCGGTGCGATTCGAACGCACAACCAACAGCTTAGAAGGCTGGTGCTCTGTCCATTGAGCTACGGGGGCAAGGCCGGTGATTATACTATCAAAAAAGCTGATCAGACAGGGCGAATTCCCTTGTAGACTCTGGTTGAACCGATCGTGCTCAAAATTGTCAATGTGGGTTTTCGCGTGATCTCAGCAAGCTCTTCAGAATCCATTGGCTGATTTTCTTTGCTGAGAAATACTTTGAAAATGGAATCGACCAGGGGGGTGTTGGCCGTAATGAAATCTTCCTGCTGGGCACAATGGGTGATTAACGTATAGATCAGAGCGTCGCCTTTGGTAACTTCTCCGGTAGAAGGATCAACCAAATCCAACATGGTTTCATCACTAAATTGTGCAAAAGCCTCCCGGTGTTCCGGGCAGAGGAATGAAATCAGTGAACTGCGCCAATTACGATCCTGGGATTTCCACCAATCAAAATCAATGCGAAATTTTGTTTTCCTGTTCGGTTTCATCAAACTGGACTTATTTAGCATTGATCCTCCTAAGCTTTCTCGGTGATATGGTAATAGTGGTCCCCTACATGAAAGAATTCTTCACTCGAAAGCAGTACGTTAAGCAGATCCATGGGTGCAGTTCTTCGAATGACGTTCAATGCTGCATATAAATCCACAAAGTGGACATGCCGTTGGTTGTTCAACTTGGACAATTCGGCCATCATTCGCATGATATCTGCCTTTAGAGCAGGTGACTTGGATTGTCGGCTCTTCCAGACTTCATCCAGACCGCCTACGTCTGAGATGGCGATTGCCATGCGTTCATTGAAACCAGCTGATATCGGTTGACGCAACAGCGCAAAAACCAATCCTCCATCGGCACCGACCAGGACGGTCTTGATCCATTCCTTATTCGAGCGTTTTTTCTGAGCTTGGATCTTCATCACACCAGGGTCTTTCGTTCGGGAGATCTCGACGATGCTTCCTGGGATCAGGTTTTTCTCTTCGTACCAATCACGCAGCCCAATGGCATAGTTATGGTCTCTCACAATCCAGGCCGAGATTGGCTGCTGGGTCTGTTCGTCAATGAATGCCACTTTGATCGTGTGGGATTCCAGGGCAGAAGGCAGTACCTGATTGGTCAACGGTGTTACCGGCAGGCTGCCAGCTCTCCAGTGTGGATAAGTGAGGGTGACTGAGATTCTATCAGTCGGTTCCGCCTCATTGATTTCCTCTGCGGTAAACGAAAGTTCATCATTCAACTCGTCTAAAAGTTGGTAGGTGTTGTCATCGAGATCGTCTGAAAGGATGGAAAGTCCTTCAGAGCGAAGGTAAGGGGGAGTTTCCAGAACCTCGACAGGTTCAAGCCGACGTAAGAACCATGAGAATTGACCAGTGGTACCAACCTCGTCAAAACGAGGATCCTCCTGGAGGGCATAATTCAATGAAAACTCCAATAATTTCTTATTCTCGTCACTATCAGTAAGCTCGAGTTGTTGCATTAATTCCTGGATCCCGATTGGACCACCTGACATCGAATCGAGGATTGCTTCCGCAATGTTAAGGTGACCAGCACCAATATCGATGAGGAGCGAGCGTGGAAACCATGTGTCGCCAATTCGAATGAGATCGTTTTGCTCATCGAGGGCGGTACGTAGTAAGGCACTAATACTGCGTCCATGGAGTTTCAAGATCGATTCTGTCGTTTCTTCTTCATCAGCGGTGCTCTCGTAGTTCTTGTGATTGAGCGGATGCTCTCCCAAGACTGATGCAAACTCTTTGGTGGTGCCATCTTCAAACTCTACCTGCATCACCTGAAAACTGCCTAAACCAGGGTTGTCTCCATCACGGATTGCCATTACCACTCCGGATGCGCCATCAAGTTCAGGAAAATTCAGTTTGTCACCGGTTTGATAGCTTTCTTTCGGAAAATAAGTAAGACCAGCACTCGCTTTGCGAGAAGCCTCTGCGGATGCACGCTTTTCCAGGAGGTGTTTAATTAAAACCCTACT
>JBCFBG010000035.1:0-10212 GCA_038562515.1 Anaerolineaceae bacterium | reverse complement strand
TAGAGTCTGGTCAGCCTTCCAGGTGATATCGATAATGAAAGTGCCATTCGAGACTTTGTTTACCCATTGGTTAAGGGACAGGCAGAAAGCAGGTAGTTCACCCGGTGTTTCAGCTATGATGCAATTCTCATCTCTGAATTTGTAGTAACTATAAAATATTTCTCCACAGGTGGAAATTCCCTGCCAATTTCTTTGATGACCAGATATTCTGAAATTGGCAAATAATTGACTCAGATTTGAACAAACATAAAGGCGGTCCCGACTATTGGACCGCCTTTTTTGACTATGTGTACTTTCTGGCAAAGAATCAGATAAAGTATGCGATGAAGAATCCGATCAGCAATCCCATCCCCGAAATGGTGACAAGGGTGAAGGCCTGAGTTCTGAAAAAATTACGTTTTCCGACTTTATTCATCATCGTAACGCCCTTCTGAAGCTCTGGCGAATAATGTTTCACTTCCAATCGAACCGTAGGTTGATAACTTAGCTGTTCCAAAGCGGAAGCATTGAACAGAATTTGCTCAACCGGTCTTGCTTGTTTGGCTGTCATGATACGCTGGGTATCGAAAGCAAGCCGAACCGGTTGGTCTGGTTGTGCCTGCTTGCGAACTTTCTTGCGCTTTTTCTCAGCCTTCAATGCATCCATCGGAAAACTAGTGGCGGTCATGCGTACTCCTGGTTCATCCTCTTGAAGAAGAGATCTTAGTGATATTGCCCTCTTCGTCCGCTACCACACGGATGGTCTGAGAGATCGATTTTCCGTTAGGCAACTCATCGCTGATACTGTATTGAAGTAAGTACTTACCAGGTGACAGTGAACTGACCTTGGGGCTCTTGCCTGCCAGTTTTGGATGCTTGCCAACCACAATTTCGGTTACCTTACGAATTGCAACTGTTTTCATAAAACCTGCCTTACTTCTTTACTCTCCGGCGTAAAAAGGCGGGTACCGAGAGGTTATCTATGGTGTCCACCTGTGGGTACTGTTCGAGACCAATCTCGTTATTAACTTTAGGCTCATCGACTACCTGTTTGGTTTCAGTTTCAATTGGACGAGGATTTTCTACTTGGTTTTGAGCCAATCCACTGAAACTGTCAGCTTGAAAATTTGCTTTTGGTGCACCGATCCCAGTAACAATCAAAATTAATTGAACACGATCTTCCATCCTTGGATCTGTGATGATGCCGGGGATGATCTCTGCATGCCCACCAGTTGCGTTCTGAAGCGTCTTCAGTGCATCGGTTACATCACGGAAAGACATATCTTCACTTCCGGTGAAGTTGGCGATCATTGCCGAAGAAGAATAGAGGTCGGTATCATCAAGTAAGGGATGATGAAGAGCTTTCTCGATTGCCTGGTGAACTTTGTTTGGTCCGCTACCAGTGCCAATTGACATCAATGCGCCACCACCGCGAGTCATGATGTTTTTGATATGAGAGAAGTCAACATTGATCAGACCGGTTTCAGTTACCAACTCGGAAATACCCTGTACACCTTGTCTTAAAACATCATCTGCCAGTGTGAAAGCCATCTCAAGTGGCAGGTCTCTTGGCGCAACTTCAAGCAGTTTATCGTTGGGGATGACGATGAGCGTGTCGGTGTATTCCTTAAGTTTCTCTATTCCAGTGTTGGCATTGGTTTGCCGACGACCGAGCTCGAAGGAGAAAGGTTTGGTCACAATTCCAATTGTCACCGCGCCACAAGCCTTGGCAACCTTGGCTGCGATCGGGATGGAACCAGTGCCCGTTCCGCCACCCATACCGGCTGTTAAGAAGACCATATCGGCACCCTGGAGAATGTTAGCGAGCTCCTTGGTGCTTTCTTCAGCCGCAGATTCACCAACCGTAGGTAAACCTCCGGCGCCCAATCCGCGTGTCAGTTTTGGACCCAATTGAATTTTGTTAGGCGCCATGTTAATTGCCAGCGCCTGCGCATCTGTATTAGCCGCCACAAATGTGACGCCTTGCATACCGCCTTCAATCATACGATTGACTGCATTGGAACCTCCGCCACCCATACCAATTACAACAATTTTTGGAACAGTGGGGGATATATGACCTGTATTCGCGTAAGTTGGAACCATTTTTCTCTCCTTTTAAGCGGGAATACCAATGCTGTTAATGATCTGCTCATCAATCAGGCAACCTGCTTCTCGTAAAATATCAATATCATGCACTGTGAAAGCACCGTTTTCATTCCAAACGGTCACTTTACGTGCGTTTGTTGCTTCAATCAGTGAAAATCCGATGGTTGGGCGGGAATCGCGGATGATGGGACGAATGCGATCCAGTGTGTTCTCGGGTATACCCCACTCAAATGATGGCAGAAGCAGGTAATGGTCGATTGGGTAAATCCAGGATGCCAGCCGATCAGAAACTACATAGTCGAGGGTCTGCTTGCGGGTGTGTTCCAGCTTTTCTTTGTACGCTGGAATTGCAGCTACCTTTGGTTTGCCGCTCACATCAAAGAATGCGGTTGTACCCTCTTTGCTTTCTTCACTTGAACTTAAAATCCAGAAGAGGCAAGCAAGGATGCTGTTTTTCTGGTCTGCAGCCCGTCCAGCTTCTTCAGAAGGACTGAGAGCGAATTCAATCAGTTCTTCAAAGGAGACTTTTGGATCCAGAACACTACTACGGATATCGGAGCTACCAAAATAGAACAGGAACATCTTGGGGTCGAGACCCAAAATACTATTGATCAGATCGGCATACCACTGCCAAGTATTGAAACCGATATGGTCTTCTTCGCCGATTTCACTCTTGGAATAGGGACGGGGCACTTTCCAATTGCGTTTTCCGCCGGAACCCCAACTCAGTTCATGATTGAAGGTTTGAGAGCTAACGGCAATATGCAGGTTGGATACAAAATCGAGGGAACGACGCTGTTTAGCCAGAGTCAGTACTTTTTTTAGGAAAGAGAGATCCCAATAATCACCACCGGGTTGGAGGGGTGGAAACACAGGAATCAGACCTTGCTGCTCTGCAGCCCGAACAAAAGGCAGATATCGATCGAGGAAACGTTCTACCAGATCTCCTTGCGACCAGGTATCGTGCAGCCAACTGGATTTCATATTGGGTCTGTCAAAGAAAACAACATACTTCACTCCCCATTTGGCATAGGAGCTTAGTAGGATGCGTAAATCTTCAGCCCGGACATCTGAATTCACAGCGAAATCGAAATGGATGATCGGTTGCACACCCGAATCCAGCAATCCGCTAATAAACTCCTCGGGGATTGCATAGGAGGGGCTTGCTTTCAACACCAACCAACCTGACTGTAAAGATTCCAACTCAGGTTTCCATAACGCCAGATCTCTGCTCTGGTAATGGTTCAAGTCTTGAAAATAATGAAAGCCAATTTTCTTTTCCATAACTTCATCCGTCCACCTTTCTTACCACATATTTAAGTGCAAGTAGTATGCCAAGTTCCTCATCTGATATAATTACAGGCATGATTTTGGTCACCGGAAGTACTGGTTTCATTGGCAAAAATTTTGTCAAAAAATTAGAGGACAATTCCTTCGATTACCGATTACTTTTATCGCCAGGTTCGACCGATGGGGGGCTGCCGAGAGGTAAGAATTATGACCTTGTAATGAGCTCGATGGATGACAGTGGTGGCTTACGGGCAGCCTTCAACCAGGTTGATATTGTCTTTCATCTTGCAGGTGTCGAGCAAGCAGGTTTAAAAGCGAACCTGAGCCAGTTCGAGATTCGAAACCTGGAAACCCTGACAGAAATTGCGAAGCAAGTTGGAGTGGAACGGTTTTACTATATCAGCCATCTTGGCGCCGATAAAAATTCAGCTTATGGTCTGCTGAAAGCCAAAGGGCTGGGTGAAGAGGTGGTCAAAAAGTCCGGATTGCCGTACACCATTTTTCGAACCAGCTGGCTTTTTGGTGAGGGCGACCATTTCACCCAGTCGATTGCCCGCCTGCTAAAGAGTTTTCTAGGTTTTTTCTTCTTGCCAGGTGAAGGGCAGGTTTTACTTCAACCACTTTGGATCGATGATTTTGTCACTGCTTTGCTATGGTCTATGGATATGCCTGAAACAATCAACCAAGTTATTGAAATTGGTGGACCTGAACAGTTGACATACCGTGAAATAGCCCAATTGGTTGGGCAGGCTTTAGGTAAGAATCCGAAATTTCTTAACATCTCTCCAGTCCAATATAGTTTTCTTACGCAAATGATTGAGAACAACATGAAGAATCCTCCAATCAATGTATACTGGATGGACTACCTGGCTGAAAACCGCACTACTTCCCTGGACAGTATGTCCAGGATATTTGAAATCAACCCAGCCAGGATGAAAACAAAACTTACTCATCTCAAAGGAAAACAACGCTTGTTATGAACCTCTGCATTCACGGTCACTTTTACCAACCACCTCGCGAAGATCCTATCTCGAACTATATCCCCTCAGAAATTGGCGCAGAACCCTTCAATAACTGGAACGAAAAAATCCTGGCGGAATGCTACGAGCCAAACGCCCTGGCTGGCAATTTTGGTAGGATCAGTTTTAACATAGGGCCTACGCTCTTTCGCTGGATGTGGGGGTACAAACCAGAAATCGCACAGATGATTGTTGACCAGGAAAACGCCAATTTTGATAAGTATGGAGTTGGTAATGGTTTGGCGCAAAGTTGCCATCATACCATCCTCCCGCTGGCTACACCCGAAGACCGGTTTACACAGGTTTATTGGGGCATTTATGATTTTGAGTTTCGCTTTGGTCATAAACCAGAAGGAATATGGTTACCTGAGACTGGAGCGGACATGGAAACCTTGTGTGTTTTGTCTGACCAGGGTCTCAAATATACGATTTTAGCCCCATGGCAGGTTCGGTCGGTGGATGGTCAGCCGGGTCCTTACCTGGTAGATCTACCAGGTGGTAGGAAGCCTTTTATCGTTTTTCCCTATCAGCAGGAATTGAGTACTATGGTCAGTTTTATTCCGAATAGCACTCAAAATGGCGATCAATTCCTCAACATTGTTCGTGAGAAGGTGTCTTACGACCACTGTGGGCTCAATATCATTGCCAGTGATGGCGAGCTCTATGGGCATCATCAAAAATTCCGCGATCTATTTCTCAACTATATCGTCAATTCAGGTGAAGAGCGACCCGATCTCCACTGGACCTATCCAGGTAAATGGCTTCTGGAGAATGAGGTTACCGCCAGAGCAATGTTGGTTTCGCCTTCGTCGTGGTCTTGTTTCCACGGCGTAGACCGATGGAAGAAAGAATGTTCGTGCACCCCTGGAGCAGACTGGAAAGAGCCCTTGTACAGTTCTCTGAATGAAATCGCCGGTTGGCTCGACCAGACCTATGTACGGTTTATGTCCGGGTTTGTGAGTGACCCATGGCGTTTCCGGAATAAGTTCATTAAAGTATTTAATGGTCAACAAGCACTTTCCGATCTCCTAACTGAAGAAGGCGCCACTCATTTCTCCATTGTTGACCTGGAAAAAGTCAACATTTTGATGAAAGCTCAAATCAAACGTCAACGAATGTTTTCCTCTTGCGGTTGGTTCCACCAGGAATTTCATCGCATCGAACCGCAGAACAATGTCGCCTATGCGGCAATGGCAGTTTGGCTGACCGAACTGGTTACAGGTGAGCGTATTGATCAGGAAATTGTGGATTCATTGGCAAAAGTGCGGGATAAAAAATCAGGTCTGAGAGCCGACAGTGTCTTCACTCAGACCTTGATTAGAGCTAAAAACGAGACTTATTCCTGATCGAGTAGTTCAAGCAACTTATCGAGTTGGAATTCTGATCCTTCTTCAGCGTCAGCAATTTCAGTGAAGATTTGTTCTTGCTTCAGGAGTGAGGTGAGGATTTCCGTTGAATCTACTTCCTGATCAACTGTCAATGTAAGCAGCCTGGCGGCACGTTGGTACCAAAGCAGGTTTTCAAAGTGCTCCTTGTTGAACCAGCGGATGCCATTATATTCATTGATTTCCAGATACTTGGTTACCGTGGGCTCGTCAATCCATTTTTCAACCAGAATTTTTGCGTTGACCTCAGGCGCGAATGGCTGAAGGTCTGTGATTAGTGTTTGGATAACCTGTACAGCTTTCCAGGACTCGTACTCAGTAAAGCCAAGTTGACGCAGAGTTTGGTTGACAAGGTTGGTTACTGGTTTTCGTTGAGCAATCTCATGGTTAAGCTCCAGAGCTTTTACCTGGTCACCGGGACCAGCAAGATTACTCAAGAATGCCCAGATCATCAACACGTACTGTCTTCGTGGGTCGTTTTTGACCTTATCTACTAGATAATCATAGGCGCTGCGCGTAGTCACCATAGCTGAGAGAGCCAATTTGCTGTCAACCATTTCAGGGTTGGACAGAGCAGTTAGCAGCTCTCTAACGCGATTCTGGGCTTGTTCCAACTCAAATGCTTCTGTTTGTGATTTCCCGGCTTGGGTCAGATGTTCCAAGGTTTCATCCAAAAGGTCACTGGAAATTAATTCCTTACCATCCCGAAGTACTGGCTGACTTAAGCCTTTTAGGGTTTGGGCGTTGATGACAGCACGTAACGGCTGAAGAAGGGCTGTTGAGCCAATTTCTTCCAAGGCTCCTCCGAGATCGGCAATACCCTGGCCTTGGTACATTTGGTATAGCGAAGTAAATTGAGGTCCATTGACAACCTGGAAATCGAGCAAAACCTGGTGACCATATGCCTGAAGATCAAAATGCATGCCTCGTTCGCGGATTTCGCCAAGTTTTCGCAGGAACCATAACCTCGAATTATTGTCGCGGAAAAGCACAAGATCGTCAGCGTCACCTTTAAGCTGCAGGGCATCGGCAAGGTCACTTTGGCGTAATTGACCTTCATTACCATCCTTCACAAGATAAGGAGCTGACTGTTTAACCCAGCCAGAACTGTCGCCAAAACGATTGTTATAGACTACCAGTGCGGCGTGACCCTGGAATAAGTTGCTGTACGCAAATACATTTTCATCAACAAATCCACCATCGCTCCAAAAATCGTAAAGACGAAAATTCTCGACTTCGGCAAAGACTTTACGCCGATGTAGAAGCGGGAAGATGGTTGAGGCGTGGTGGTCGACCAGACCCTGGTCGGGAGTTTCGTCCCAATAGGGACGATAATATTCCATGCCATATTTTTCAGAATAACCCTCAACCTGACCATGACCAAACATAGGTAAGCCGGGCATGGTTGAAAGCAGTGTGCAAATGCCGAAATATTTGTCACCTTTGCCAAATTGTTCCACAGCCGTCTTTTCGTCTGGGTTGTTCATGAAATTGACGTAACGTTTGAGAATTTGAGGATCATAGACCAGTGTATTCTTGATAAGTTGGCGGTATTTTTCATTTTCTTCGTTGCGCAACATATGCATGAAGGCACTGTTGTAAACCCGATGCATCCCGAGGGTGCGGACGAAATAGCCTTCCATCAACCAGAATGCTTCAGCCAGCAGGAGTGTATCTGGTACTTCTGATGCAACCCTATCAACCACCTCACGCCAAAATTCCTCAGGCATGATCTGATCAAATGTCTCTTTTGTCATCGCATAATCAGCACGGGAGGGAATATCTCCACCACTACCTGGCTGCGGGAACCAGAGGCGCTGGTAATGCTTTTTGGTCAGTGTCATAGCCGCATCGAAGCGAATGATGGGGAATTTTCTGGCTACATCCAGGATAATCTGAATTACTGCTTCCCGTACCTGTGGATCCAGGTAATTTAATTGGGCAGTGTCGTTCCAGGGCATACTGGTGCCGTCATTGCCATGATAAATGAAACGTGTCCGACCGGAGTTGTGGTCGTAATGTTTGAATACCACGGCAGCATCAGTGCGGGAATAGTAATGATCTTCCAGGTTAATACTGACTCCGGGACGTTTGGAAAGATCTGGGCTGTTGAATTGGTATGCAGGGAAGGGGGGTTGTTCTGCCTGGACAAACCAATCCGGATGGTCATAAACCCAGTCCGAGTCGATTGCCATATGATTCGGGACCATATCGCTGGCGAGTTTTATTCCACGAGAACCGCAGCGTCTTGAGAGATTGTCGTACGCTTCGTCACCCCCCAAGCGTTGCGCGATCTGGTAGCGTGCCAGGGAATAGGCTGAAGCAACTGCATCAGGGTTGCCTGTCATCTGCTTAATCTCACGAGAAGCTTCACTTCGCTCCCACAGCCCGATTAACCAAAGGCCGGTAAAACCCCATTGAGCCAGTTGGTCGAGAGTTTCATTCGGAACCTGGTCGAGACGTTCGATGGGTCTCTGGAACTCACGGGTAAGCTGGTTGAGCCAGACGAATGTGTTTTTCGCCATCATCACAACCCGGGGCATCCAGTCACTATCCTGGCTGAAGTTTTCTACCTCACTGAGTTTGTCGCCCCATGGATCTACTGTGTATTCTGGTACGTAAGTTTCTGCTTTGGAAAAATCTGGTCCAGCAGTAAAAAACATCGCTCTAGCTTTGGCTTCTTCGGCGAATAAGTCCATGCTACCAAGCAAGCGTAGCAAGAAATCACCCAGGTAGGAGCTCCACTTTTGGCGAATAAAATCCAGCTGACCGGTAAGAGAGTCGGGTGATTGTAGAGCCGGTGTGCGGAGCATGGTGATCAGGTCTTGATTGTCCGGTCCGAAAGCTGGTTGGGTTTTGAAAAAAACCTGGATTCCATCAACCAAGGGGGCATATTCACTGGTGGAATACAGAGGACGATCATCAAAAATATCACGGTAACCGACGGCGGCAGGGTTCATGTTGACAAGCCATGTCATAATTAATTCTTCAACGGTCACGTCGTAATTGTTGACGCCATTTTCGGATTCTTTCAAGTATTCCTGGATGGTTTGTTCATCGTTGTAAACGGCAACAGGAGGGAATTGCTGGTTGAATTTGACCAGCGTGTCAATTGCTTTTTCACGCCCAAAGCGCTCGATCAGGAACTGAGCCAACGCGGTGCGAATGCTGCGACCATGTGTGTTGTAGTATTCCTCAACAACCTGGTGAAAGATCTCATCTATCAAGCCTAAAGCGTTGATATCAGCCGGTGAAGCAAGTGATTCAAGATTCTCAGTGTCGGTGCGAAATTGGTTGATTTTGTGGGCAAACTCTCGGGAGGCATGAAAATTAGCAAAAATGACGTTGCCATTCTTTGAGAATAAAACCTCATCAAACTGGTACTTGTCGCGTGCTTGTTTAGTGACGTGAAATTCCTTCATCGGTCCCTCTTCTGAATTCAAATATTTAATTATTTATGACTAATATATTGTATCACTCAGCCTGCAAGATATGCGTGACGATATTTGAACCGGAGCCTCCGATGTTTTGAGTTAACGCATATTTTGGGCGTTTCACCTGGGTTGCGCCGGCTCGTTCCTGTAGTTGCAGTGTTGCTTCCACCAGTTGGTAGATACCGGTTGCGCCAACCGGATGTCCACGTGCTTTCAACCCACCCATGGTCGCGACTGGAATGTCGCTGTCAAACTTGATTTTGCCTTCAATGGCCATTTTTGGTCCTTCGCCTTGCTCGCAGAAACCAGCTGCTTCCAGGGAAAGGGCAGCCATGATCGAAAAGGCATCATGATACTCAAATAACCCCATGTCAGAAGGGGTTAGGCCTGCTTGAGCATAGGCGGCTTTGGCAGAAGTCTCTGCTGCAGTCAACCGAGTGCCCACTTTACGGTTTTGAAGGGAGAGCGTATCAGTCATCGAGGAAGATGCGATGACGGATACACTTTTGTTTCTGTTTCGGATAGGATGGGCAGACAAGATGATGGCGGCAGCTCCATCTGAGACTGGGGATGCGTCCATCAGGTTGATCGGGTCCGCAACCATCGGTGATCTGGTGAAAGATTCGGTGGTGATCATCTCACGGAAGCGTGCGTTCGGATTGTGAACTGCGTTAGCGTGGGCATTAATTGAAAAATTGGAAAAATCTGCATGACTCCAACCATATTCGTACATATAACGGCGCATCAGGAGGGCATTTAGCCCTACGAAAGAAAGTCCGAAGTCAGCTTCGAGCTCTGCATCCGCCGCTGTAGCAAGGCTGGCGGTAATTTCATCGCCGGGTGAGTCCGTCATCTTTTCAGCACCGATCACCAGGGCACTTTCCAGCTCACCGCTGGCGATAGCCATGAGAGCCATGCGAAAAGCGGCGGAGCCTGAACTGCAAGCGGTTTCAATGGAGATGGCCGGCTTGTGATGAAAACCGAGCCAGTCTGCCATAA
>JBCFBG010000095.1:0-2792 GCA_038562515.1 Anaerolineaceae bacterium | reverse complement strand
CGAAAATCCGGGAACTTGGGTTTCATTACGATTTCTAACGAGGGGTCACCAAAAATGTGGTAAGTCTCTCGATAGTAATTATCAAGGCTCGTGCTTGAGTTATCCACCGCCTGCAAACCGAATTGAGTCATGGCGGCAACACTTGGAAGAATATCGAGGTCCGGATCGGCATATAAGTGATCAAAAATCGCCTTCTCAAGCACTTCATCCTCAGTCCAATAGGTGCTGTCACTCGAACCAAAAAAGGTCAGTGCGCCGTTGACAGGCTCGATCAGCCAGGTATCACTGAACGCTTCATCAGTATTAAAGTCCGAGGTAATACAAGCATGTGAAGCAACATATGGGATTGCTACACCGGTCATATTACGAATATTTGCCTGGTTCACGTAAGGCGCATCCCAGTAGGTGGTTGCGCCATGACCACTGTAAATCACCATTGCGCGGTCATCGTTCATCGAAGCCACAGCGTCCGTCCCATCACCGTCATAAGTAATGGCATATATCTTGTCGCCGCCAATTTGTGGGTTATTCGGGAAAATTCCGGTATACCCCAGGGGAAGCGTGTAGTTGTCAATTACATAATTATGAGTTCTTTCAGCGACTTGATAATAGCCACCATCGTCGGATGCAAGATATTCAATCTTCTTGACCCACTCTTCATCACCAGTGATTCCGTTGTAGGCTTCGTACTTGTCAATGATTGCGGTCAGATTGGCAGCAGTACGAACAGGGAAGCGACCATAGAAGATGTCGGGCACGTATTCAGATTCATTATCCATCGTGAAATATTGCAGGTCGGTACGATAGCCGCTGGCTGTGCGCATGACATAATTGGTAAGACCGAAAGTTTCGGTTGTGGAATCATAATCACCTACCAAAAGCACGTAAACCGGTGGATTCGCACCCAGGTATTGGGCTTTGATGTAATTCTTGATTGCGGTCGTGGTGTTACCACCAACGGTTGTAAGGTTAGCCACAGCAACCGAAAAACCCTGGCTTTCCTTTAAGGAAACAAAATCTGCCAACCCTGCCTCAAACATATTCGCGGTGATAATCAGATATCGTTCTGACGTGTTTGGAGTTGCAACAGGCCGACCTTGGTTGTAGTTCATTACTGTTGGCTGCAAAATCTGATTGAAAGCCGTGGCATTAAGCCGGTCAGCTTCTGAATAAGTTAGGTCCATATCGCTGCCATCCAACTTCAAACGGAAGGTCAGAGTAGATGTAAGCTCAAGTTCAGCTAGTGAGGCGTTGTAACGCACCGGGCGGATTTCAACGACCACGATTCTATGCCCGCGAATGATGTAATCTTCAGTTATTGCCAGGTGTTCAGCCGGGTAATAAGCATTGCCGTAAAGTTCACCTGAAGGCATTACGGCAGGGTTTGACCCACTACATTTCGGTTGAGAGGGCTGAACCGGTGCCATCATTCCCTGCAACCCAAGCCCCGCCAGGCTGACTGTCTGCGTAGTAGCTTCCAGCAGTTCCAGGCTGACTTCTGCTCCAAGCGGAACTTCGATCATCTTTCGTAACACAGGCAAAGCTGGGGCACCAACTTCATCAGTTGAGGTATAGCCTTCTCCACTTAAGGTCAGGTAAGACTGACCAGCAATACTTGTTTCTCCAAAGCGTGCTCCGGGCATGACCGCCTGGATTTCAATTCTTTCCGATGAAGCGGAAATCAATGTCACTTCCGGAATTTCGCCTTCGGTTTCCGAACCGAAGGCCAGCCATTGATCGACGCCGGCCTGAGCGGTAGCTGGCACTGCCAGCAAGCCTATGATTAAGAATCCTACAAACAAACTAATGAAAAAAAGCCTTAAGTCAAGAGATTTCCTTCGGTTTTGCATAACGCCTCCTGGGAATATGAGCATGCCGGATCGACACCTATGGGATTTTATCAGTCACTGTAATTTTATGGTGAAATTGAACAAAATAAAATAATAATTTCCCCGATTTTAAATTTTGAATATTGTCAAAAAGATAATTTGCGAAGGGTGCTGTATGATAAACTTGTGCAATGCTCGCACACGTATTTTCATGCGCCGTAATTGGACTGGATGGCGTCCTGATCGATATCGAGGTCGATTACGGGCAAGGATTACCCCATATGGCGATCGTTGGGTTGCCGGATGAGGCAGTCAAGGAAAGCCGCGAGCGTGTTTATTCTGCCATCAAAAATGCATTTTTGGTATATCCTCGCAGACCTCTGACTGTCAACCTCGCACCTGCTTCCGTCCGCAAAGAAGGTCCGTTTTACGACCTGCCAATCGCAGTGGGAGTGCTGATCACAGGCGAACAAATTCCACCGGAAGCCGTTGATAATTCCCTGATCATTGGTGAGCTTTCACTGGATGGCTCCGTCAGGCACATCCGGGGAGTTCTGGCTGCAGCCGCCCTGGCTCGCAGTGAGGGTTATAAGAAAGTATATGTCCCGGCAATCGATGCCCCCGAAGCCTCGTTAATCCCTGATATCGAAGTCTACCCGGTAGAAGACCTCAATCAGCTCTGGCAGCACCTGAACGGTGAGAATTTGATCTCTCCCTTCCAACCTGGAGATGTGATTGCGCCCGATTTTGTGATGGAGTCAACCGATTTCAGCGAAGTCAAAGGCCAAGAGCACATCAAACGTGCCCTTGAAGTCGCGGCCGCCGGAGGGCATAACGTGCTCATGACTGGTTCTCCCGGAGCCGGCAAGACGCTTTTGGCGCGGGCAATGACCTCAATTTTGCCGTCGATGAGTTTGGACGAATCACTGGAAGTGACTCGAATTTACTCCATCAGCGACCAAC
>JBCFBG010000034.1:0-23584 GCA_038562515.1 Anaerolineaceae bacterium | reverse complement strand
CCGGAGACGATAAAAACAACTCTTTCGCAAATATTGGTGACACGATCGGCGGTTCGCTCCAGGTTGTGGATGACCCACACCACCTGGTTACCAAGGTCAATGGTATCGGGGTTCTTGATCATTCCTTCCACAATTTTTCGATAGATGCTTTCATACAATTCGTCTACCTGGTTGTCTTCTTCCGGGATGCTGTGAGCGGCAACCGTATCCCCCGCGACAAATGCTCCCAATGAACGGTGCAACATCGAAGTGGCCAGGTCCGCCATTTGCAGAATCTCGCGTATCGGGATCGCATAATCGCTATCAGCCAGGCGAATAGCTACTTTGGCGATCCCCTTGGCGTAATCGCCGATGCGTTCCAACTCAGTATTTACTTCCAGCATGGCAGCCAAAAAGCGTAAATCGCTCGCCAACGGACTTTGGGTTGCAAACGTGATCAGAATGTGATTTTCAATGGCATGATGTTTGGCGTTGATTTTTCGATCATTGTCATAAACCCGTTTTGCCGCAACCGCATCACGATGCTGCAAAGCATCGACGGAATTAAGGATTGCCTGTTCCACCAGGCTCCCCAACAAGAGAATTTCATCCTGTACCAGGCGAATTTCCTGGTCTAACGTGAATCGGGACATGCGCGCCTCCAAAGTTCCGCAAAGTTGCGGTGATTAATTGTACTGCAAGCAAAATAGGCGAAAGTATGGTTATGCAATGTAGCTGCCTGCTGTTGTCGATACGGTAAAGAAGAATTTACTGCCAGTATTTTCTTCGCTTTCCACCCAAATCTGCCCACCATGCCCTTCTACAATATGTCTACAAATCGATAACCCCAATCCGGTTCCACCTCCTGAGCGAGCCCGATCGGCTTTATAAAAGCGTTCAAAAATTCTTTTCAGATCTTTTTTTGCGACCCCAACGCCGTCATCCTGAACCATAAAGACTACCTTATTTTCATCTCGCCAGGCAGTAAGGCGGATATGCCCACCATTAGGCGTGAATTTGATAGCGTTATGGATCAGGTTAATGAAAACCTGCGATATGCGTGCCGGGTCAGCAAATACCTGCGGAAGCGCATCAGGACAATCTTCGGTGAGAGTCACCCCTGCCTTTTCAGCCTGTAAAATCATGCGATCGAACGCTTTATGAATTAGCTGGCAAGGTTCGATCCGTTGGAATTCAAAATTGGAACGCCCTGATTCAATGCGGGAAAGCTCCAGGAGTTCGTTAACCATCTGTGTCAGGTTGTCGACCTCATTGTCCATGTGCACCAGGAACTTGCGTGCGGCTGGCGGATCATCCAGGGCGCCATCTAAAAGAGTCTCGCTTATTGCTTTTAACCCTGCAATTGGGGTGCGCAATTCATGAGAGATGTTGGAGACAAAGTCCCTGCGTACGATTTCCAGCTGGTGAGTCTGGGTCAGGTCCTGGAAAAGAAGCATCGTACGACCAGGCAAATCCTTTTCAAGGGAGATCCCGACCACTTGCAAGTATTTATGAGCAGAGCCTAACTCCATGTTGATCGTCTCTGGATTGCCGTTTTTCGTTTTTTCCCACAATTCAACCAGGCTGTAATGGCGCATCACCTCGACCACCGACCGTCCGACAGACTGTTCATTCTCGACCTTGAAAAGTCTTTCAGCAGCAATGTTGAGCAATTGCACCTTGCCATTGTCATCTGCAATCAGAACACCATCGGTCATGTGATCCAAGACCGCCGAAAGCATTGCCTGCTCCTTGGTTAGTGCGTTGAATTGCTCTTCAGTCTGAAAAGCAGTTTTTTGCAAAGCCTCAGCCAGTTCCTTGATTTCGGGCAAATCTCCAACATCTTCCGGTATGCTGATTTCTGCATACCTTCCTTCACCTAGTTCCTTGGCAGCATTCGTCAAATCCTCAAGGACATTCAAGTGTTGGTTGGTGTAATAGATATTGATCAGTAAACCAAAGATCAACCCGATTGCCAAAATCAAAAAAACAAGGGCGAAAAGGGGTGCGTAATTTACCTGCTCACCTGTTTCGGCCGCTTGTTGAAAGACCGAACCTTGCACCAGTGGAAATAGCAATGCCAAAGAAGCGAGGCTCAGAACCAAAATCAGGATGAACGGCCACAAAATGCGCAAATGAAAGCGCTGCTTCATTTTTTAACCTTCGAAACGGTATCCCGCCCCTCGTACTGTCACGATCCGCTCAGGCTTTTCTGGAACTGTCTCAATTTTTTCTCGCAGCCAGCGGATATGCACATCCACCGTGCGGGAATCTCCCACGAAACCCCACCCCCAGACGCGCTCAAGGATCAATTCACGCGTGAGTACGCGACCCTTATTCTGTCCCATGAATGTCAACAAATCGAATTCCTTGGGTTTACAGGGCACAACCACCCCACCCAAGCGCACTTCACGACGGGTCATATCAATTTCCAGATTTCCAAAAGTCATGATCTGGGGTAAATTGCCCTCCTGAGCAGCTGCGCCAATTTCTTCACGCATCAAGCGCACCCGACGTAACAAAGCTTTCACCCGCGCGATCAACTCACGCATGCTGAAGGGCTTGGGTAAATAATCATCGGCTCCGACTTCCAACCCAACCACTCGGTCGATTTCGTCATCGCGCGCTGTCAACATCAGTACTGGGATATTGGTCTCCTGGCGAAGAGTGCGGCAGACTTCAAAACCGTCCATACCGGGAAGCATCACATCCAAAATTACAAGATCAGGCTTCGTTGAACGGGCTAATTCAAGGGCGGTCAAACCATCGCCTGCTACTTCAACCTGGTAACCTTCTTTTTCAAGTTTGTAAGTTAAGGTTTCTTGGAGCGAGACCTCGTCATCAACCACCAATATTTTTTCTATCATATATCCTCCATAGGTCTTACAGGGGATAAACCAAAAAAATAATTTATCAATGCAAAACTCTTAATAATTGTATCTCACTGCAAGTCAAAAAGGAAAAATAAACAAAACAATAAGGCAACTTTTACTTAACCTTAACCACTATTGATCTATCCTTAAGCCCTTCTCTAATTGAAAGAGGGTTCGTGAGCAAAGCGATCTATGTTTTACGCCCTCCTCCAATTGGGGGAGGGTCCGTGAGCAAAGCGAACGAGGGTGAGGACTTGGTTATGCTTAGTGCCAATGAAGGACAGCATTATAGAGACAATGCAATCTACATATCGTTAACCTCTCAATGGTAAAATCAAGCCACCAAGAAGGAATTACACCATGACCAAAGATATCCTTTCTGCCCGGGCAGATTTCCCCATTCTTACCCAGACCGTCAACGATCTGCCATTGGTTTATTTGGACAATGCCGCCACCACCCAAAAGCCTCAAAGCGTAATTGACGCGATCAGCCATTACTACACCACAACCAATGCCAATATCCACCGCGGGAACCACACACTGGCTATACAAGCGACTCAGTCATATGAAGAAGTTCGCAGAAAAGTAGCTGCGTACCTGAACGCCCCTTCAGCAGATCAAATTATCTTCACCCGTGGGACAACTGAATCTGTAAATCTGGTCGCCTATAGTTTTGGGCAGGCTTTTGTTAAAGAAGGTGATGAGGTCATCGTCAGTCAATTGGAGCATCACAGCAATTATGTTCCCTGGGAACTGATGTGCCAGCGGCAGGGTGCAAATTTCCATGTGATCCCCTTTGACGAAAAAGGAGAGCTGGACCTGCAGGCATTTCGAGATCTATTAAACGAGAAAACAAAACTAGTTGCCGTCAATCATGTCTCGAATTCTCTTGGAACCGTCAACCCGATCGAAGAAATTGTCAATCTTGCCCACGCGGCTAACGTCCCCATCCTGGTAGACGGCGCCCAGGCAATCCAGCACCTGCCTCACGATGTGCAAGCGCTGGATGCCGACTTTTATGCCTTCTCCGGGCACAAAATGTACGCCCCTATGGGAATTGGCGTGCTCTACGGTAAAAGAGAGTGGTTGGAAAGAATGCCTCCCTTCCTATCTGGCGGGGAGATGATCGATGAGGTAACGCCAACCAAAGTGACCTTCAACGTGCTGCCCTACAAGTTTGAAGCGGGCACACCCAACGTTGCCGATGTGATTGGGTTGGGTGCTGCGATCGACTACATTAACCAGTTCAATTTCGCCCAACTGCAAGCATATGAGGCAGATTTACTTGACTATGGGCTTGATTTGCTGAAAGCCATCCCTGGTTTGAAGGTTTACGGCAATCCCAAACATCGCTCCGCCATCCTCCCCTTTAACGTGGAAGGCATTCAACATTACGATCTTGGTATTCTGCTGGACACCAAAGGCATCGCTGTGCGCACCGGTCAGCATTGCACACAGCCAATTATGGATGCACTGCACATCGCTGGTACGGTTAGGGCATCTCTTGCTCTTTACAATACCCGTGAAGATCTCGATGCACTTGCCCACGGCATCGAACGCGTCATTCGTATGATCAGGAGAAAACTATGACCGAAAAAGAGACAATAAAAGAAATTGAACAGAACCTGATCGATGATTTTTCCCTCCTTGAGACCTGGGAAGAAAAATATGAATACCTGATCGAGATGGGTCAGGACCTGCCCGAGATGGACCCCGCCCTTAAAACCGATGAACGCCTGGTGCAGGGCTGTCAATCCAGCGTTTGGTTTGATATCCACTGCGAGGATGGCAACCTGGTTTTCAGTGCTGATAGTGATTCTCTGATCGTCAAAGGAATGGTGGCAGTGTTGAATGACATTCTCAATGGTCAGCCAGCTGAAGAGGTTTTAAAAGCGGACATGAGCTTTTTCGAGACCCTCGGTCTCTGGCGGCACATCTCTTCGCAACGCAGCAACGGTCTGACCGCCATGATGGGGCACATCAAGCAATCAGCTGCCGATTGTCTTGGGGGTCAAACCGAGGGTTAACATGCCACTCAGTTACCGCATGCTCAATATCGAGGGTGTTCCAGCCGGGTTGCTCGGTTTGGAAGAGTTATTTTCACGTCTTTTTGCTGATGAAGTTGTTCCGAATGCGCCTGATACGCCTGGATTGATCCTTGATGGGGTCAAAGAGCACAATTTCATTCCAAAACCGGCGATACAAAGTTACGTCAACACGCTCCAGCAGGAATATCAGCGGTATTACCGCAAGCGCAAGAGTGGAAATGCGACTGTCGCCCGAAATTATGGCACCTGGCACGGCTACCCCCGTGAGCAAATCCCCTGGTTCCCGACCATTGCTGACCAACTGTGTACTAACTGCGGTGCTTGCCTGGACCTTTGCGCTCGTGAAGTTTACGAACAGGATGAAGATGGAAAAATTTGGGTGGCAGAACCGTTTTTATGCATGGTAGGCTGTTGTTTTTGCAAGAGTGTTTGCGAACCCAAAGCTATCCTCATGCCCAGTCAGGACATTCTGAAAAATTTTCGGGAAAAGAAATGATCGATCAACCTGGCTTGACCGCCAACGTGGCGGCGTAGAGGCTGCAATACTTGCCTAACCGGTTGTCTTCCTCGTTGTCCTCGAAGAAATCCTTTAAGAGAAAACCCGCCCTCAACTGCCCACCAATCTGGGTATCGAGCGTATGACTGAACTGGTAACCATCTTCCGTGGTGATCTTCAATCCCTTCTGCTCTTCCAGTCGGCTGTTGTAAGGTAGTGGATGTTTTATTTCCAACGGTACTTCCTCGGAAACCAACGCTTCCTCGTCAACCATGTACACGATCGGGTTTGTCCAGCCGGACATTAATGCTCCTCCGGGGCGCAATACCCGGTACGCTTCCCGCCAAACGTGCTCGATATCTTCAACATAACAATTCGAAACGGGATGAACGATAAAATCGAAGGTATTATCAGCAAAAGGAAAAAGACTGGTCATATCTGCCTTGACCAGGTTGATCGAATAGTTTTCCCGCTGTGCGACAATCTTGTCCGCCAGCAGTTGCCTGAGAGACATATCCAGAATCGTGACTTCATATCCATGCGCTGTCAGCTCTGGTCCCTGCTGCCCGCCACCGCTGGCAAGCCCTAAAACGCGTTTGCCCACACCCTCAAACCACCACAATGGTGCTTTTTTCATGGGGGTCAAAATCAGTTCAATGTCGCGTTCTTTGATCTTCGCAAACTGCTCTGCAGAACATGGAACAGTCCATACAAAGTCTTCCTGGGACCATTGATCCCAGGTTTTGGCATTAAAGTCGCTGACCTTGTTCAGGCTGGTTGTTTTCATTATGGGAGGGTCACACCCAAGGCAGATAACTCGTTTTCGGCAACCCACCAACCCGGATGCCAATACAGAGCGCGGGTAAAGCTGGCAATGGCATCATCACGCAAGCCCAACATCACCTCCGCGCGACCTTTCCAAACCCAACTCTCAGGCAAGGCATCTTCTTTGGCTTCAGTTAGCGTTTGCTTTGCCAGGTATAAAACATCATGGTAGCGACCCATATTGTAGTAAGCAAAGAAAGGTCCGGTTTGATACCAAAGCATACGCCAGGGACGGTCTTTTTCAGGTAAAGTTTCGTAAACCTTGAAAGCCTCATCGAAGGATTGAGCGGCACCCCAGGAATCCTGCATTTCGACCATAATCGAACCACGGCTGTACCAGGCAAAGAAAAGCTCTGCATCTGCTTGGTTAAAGAGGTTGGCTTGCACCTGGTCAAAAGTGTGCTGCAGGTTGTAAGCCGAATCCATCTGGGGACCAAGAATGTCATAAACTTCTTGAGCACGGTCATTCGGGAAAATTACTAAGTAAATCTTGTCAAATTGTGCCCAAAATTTATCGATGTCTTCATATTTCATCTTGATTACGCCCAAATAGGTATCCGGAATGGTCACTTCCTGCGTCTCGTCGTCATACCCGACGATCAAACCATAGTGTCCCATCCAGCCTTCCTGGGCATTGACATAACCGCGTTCAATCAGAACCGGGAAACCGGAAGCTACCAGTCGTTTGATGAGATTCAAATCACCACCATAACGGACAATCCCATTTACCTCAGTGTTCTTTTGGACGTAATCGAGCATTTCGTAAGGCATAACATTTCGGTCTTTGATAAAAGGCTTCAGCACTTGTTCAGTAACAGTCTGATCACCCTTCCAGCCCCAGAATTTTAATAACATCGAGAGGTTGGCAGGACCACAATTGTTGGCTTTTTGATATTCCACTTGAACGCCTTCCAACAAAACCGATTTAGGCAAGGGTTTAAGCGTTGGTGTTGCAGTCGGCTCAACCGTAGGAGTCGGTGTGTACTCCAGAGTTGGCGTGATTGTTGGTTCTTCGGTGGGGGTTGGCGTGGCCGTCGGAGGTGCAGCAGCTGTCTGCGTTTTCATGACATCCATCTGAGCGACTTCCACTTCAGCCGGCACAAAAACATCTCTTCCGGGTCGATTAAAGAAGTAATAAATCCTCGCCATGGCACTATCAACCCGCCAGGAAAATCGATTATTCACTGACGGAATTTGGTAAATCAGGACCGTTAAAAGCACTAAAACAAGCACCATCACCAGGTAAAACCACGGTTTGGACCACACGCTCTGTTTGGCGAGACGCTTTCGAAAAATCTCTTTGTTTGACTTATTCATCATTGGCTGCATTATACCTTTATAGAAAAAGGCTGATTTTTACCGCTCATAGTCGGAAGGCAAGTTCAGGATTCGGCTTGCGCCAATCCTTGAGTTGCCAAATCCCAACCTGGGTAAAACTCTAATGCCTTACGGAAGTAGTCTGCTGCCGTATCTTTGTCTGTCAGCATAAGGGCAGCCTGCCCACCCCAATACCAGGTTTCAGGTAATGACGGGAAACTGGTATTTGTTATGGTCTGATCAGCCAGATTAAACACATCCTGATAACGACCGGAAGAATAATAGGCTAAATAAGGACCCACCTGGTACCAGGTGATTCGCCACGGGCGAAGACCGAAGTCCAGCTGATTGTAGACCGTGAAAGCCTGGTCGTACGCCTGGGCGGCACCCAGGTAATCGCCCATCTCAACCAATACCGAGCCTTTGCTGTAGAGGGCGAAGAACAAATCCTGCCCGCTAACTTGCTGGATGCGTGCTTCTACTTTTGCCAGGGTGTTCTGTAAATTCTTGGACGAGTCAGCATCTTCACCCAATAGACTGAGCACTTCCTGCTCGCGTTCGGACGGGTAGACCACAAGGTAAATTCCGTCGAAATGCCACCAGTCGTGCTCTAATTCGGTATAGGTCAAGTTCATCATGCCCAGGAGCGTGTCTGGAATTTGCACAGTCTGCGTGTTGTCATCGTAAGCCGTGATAATACTGTAATGCCCCATCCAGCCATCTTCCTCGTCTGTATGTCCACGTTCAAGCAAGACCGGAAAGCCGCCTGAAAGTAGCCGTTTTACAACCTCGATATCACCGCCATAGCGCACTTGACCTTTAAGGTTGGTATCCGTCTGGGTGAAATCCAACATTTCCTGCAGCATCACGTTGCGGTCGTCTTTATGTGTCTTCAAAGCTTCCTCAGTGATGTGCTGATTGGTTGTCCAACCCCAATAGGTAAGATTCATGGACAGGTTCGCCGGTCCGCAGTTGTTCATGGTCTGATATTCCAGACCCATACCTTCCAGGGCAAAACTTGCCGGCACAGGGATGGGTGTGCTGGTTGGTTCGAGCACTTCTGTGGCAACAGCGGTTTGTTGGGTCGGCTGATCGTTTGTCTCCTCCTGTTGCACCGTTGCAGTAGGAGCCATAGCGGTCAGGGTTGCAAAAACATCCGCGCTGATAGTACCCTGTTGGGAGGGACCGAATTCGTTTTGAGTGGGGGGATTCAGGCGATAGTAAATTCTTGAATAGAGGTTGCGAGCGCGCTGTTCCACTGCCGGCATCTGCATGGCTGCCATCCCAACGAGTGCCAATACAACAATAATGACCAGATACGGCCAGGGTTTACGCCACAGCGAGGCATGGCGAACTTGTTTCTTTAATTCTTCAGTCGATTTTGACATAAAACTCTCTTTTTGATTATTGTTCAGGCTCTATGCCCAGCGCTTTAAGTTCAGCCACAGCCGGCTCCCAGCCTGGGTGCCATTCCAGGGCACGTTTGAAGTCCCAAATGGCGGCATTGGTGTTTCCGAGCACCACGTTTGCCCTGCCACTCCAAAGAAAAGTTTCTGGCAAAGCAGGTTTGCTGGCATCTGTGATTGTTTTATAGGTAAGGCTGATAACATCCCGGTATCTGCCGGTGTAATAATAGGCTTCATAAGGACCAACCTGGTACCAAAGCATGCGCCAGGGTCGGTGATCGACCGGCAACCAGCCATACACGGAAAAAGCTTCATCGAATGCTTCAGCAGCTGCCACATAATCCTTCTTCATCACCAGCAGCTCACCCAGACTATAGTAGGCAAAGTACTGCTCTGAAAGCTCGGCGGTTTCGGAGCGCTGGCGGAATTTCTCGAGGGTGGTATTGAGGTTATACTGTGGGTCGGCATCTGGTCCCAGCAAGTCAAGCACGATCTCACGCTCCTCCGGGGGGAAGACTACCAGGTAAGTCCCCGAAAATTCGTCCCAACCTTGCTGCAGGATGTCGTACTTCACCCAAATATTACCGTTGACGGTATCAGGGATATGCACAGCCTGTTGAGCGTCATCGTAACCATCGACGACACCATAATGTCCCATCCAACCATTCCATTCATCGTCACGATTAACATATCCACGTTCTACTAATACTGGATAGCCAGCAGCGACCAGGCGTTTGAGCAAGTCCATGGTGCCACCCAGACGCAGGAGAGCGTCTTGCTCGGTTTGGTTTTGAATATAGTCAAGCATTTCCTGGGGAGTAACATTCAAGTCTTCCAGGCGGGGTTTGACCAACTTTTCAATATCAATTTCATCGCCCACCCAGCCCCAATAACGCAGAATAAGAGCCATATTTGTTGGACCGCAGCTATTCAAGCGTTGATATTCCTGGACAATGCCTTCCAGTTGCACAGCTGCCGGAATCATCGTGGGTTCTGGCGTGAGAGTTGGGCTTGCGGCTATGGTAGCCGTTTGAGCGTGAGTAGGTTCGAGGGTTGGAGTAAGGGTCGCTGTTGGGGCAAGCGCAGTCAGGGTGGCAACCACATCGGAGTTCATGGTCGCTTCACCAGAGATCTCAAATTCCGATGCCGTGGGCGGCTTGAGGAAGTAATAGACTTTCGACCGCAACGTGTTGACGTAATAATATGCCCGGTCGTGTATCGCCGGGATTTGATAGAGCGCGAATAAAATAACAACCATCGCTGCCAAAATGCCCACCGCGATAAGCCATCCCCTTCGGGTTTTCTTTGCCTTCACAGGTCTGACCTGCGATTCGTTAAGTCCAACCTGCTTGGGTTCTTTTTCAGTTTCTTCCATTGGTATTCTTTCTTTCATAACTTTTCGGATTATATCCCAAACATAGAGATGGGTAAAAAAAACGTAAGGATGGCGGCTTGTCCTTATCCGGCATGAAACGATTTATGCGTTGGAAGCAATGGTGTCCCCTTACGTGGCAATAGAGACTATTCTCTACCGTTCTACCATTCTTACGCAAATCTAATCCATCTGAGATAACATAATATGGAACCGTTTTGTGGTACGATAATGGTTCTGGATTTGGAGAAGTAATAATAATGCCTGTTTATAGTTATCTTTGTGAAGAATGCGGTCATCGTTTTGACCAATTTCAACATTTTACCGATGACCCGCTGACGGTTTGCCCTGTTTGCAGCCAGGTTGCCCTGCGCAAGGTCTACACCCCTGTCGGGATCGTCTTTAAAGGGAAGGGCTTCTACGCCACCGATAACCGCTCGCCCTCCGGTCAGAAATATGGTCATAAAGACAATGGCGAAGGCAGCAATGGCGCCAAGTCGCCCTCTGAGACCACCAAAACTGAGGGTACCACCAAAGAACCCAGCAAACAAATTACCCCAACCGCCGAATAGGCGGTTTTTTATTATGTAATGTGCTCGGTCTGCCTGCAAACGCCTGCGGTGTTGGGGTGCTTCGCAAGAACCAGCACAATCAATAGTTCAATAGTAAAGACAGAGCTGGGGCATTTCTGCCCCAGCCCTACCCCCTGATCCCCCTGCTAACCCCCATCAATTGGCACGTTTGTTATCTTCGTCCAGGTCTTTCTTCCAATCCTCGGGCAATGGCGCGCCGGAGCGCATGTTGCGAATGGCATAATTAAGGGAGGAGAATTGCAACTTTACCCCTTGCTCGTCCTTGACGTAGTTTGAAGCGCGGCTGCTATCAATGCCAATTTCTCTAGCGGCAGCTTGCGCATCAATATCGGCACCCAGGAACAGGAATTCCCAGCCATTTTTCTTGCAGTCATCAATCATTTTATGCAGCATGGCAGCATTGGTTTCCCGTGAGGCGTTTTCATATCCATCAGTCGTGATTACCATGATGACCTTGTTTGCTCTGCCTTCGGCTTTGGTTTGCTTCTGTACATTCGTAATCTTGTTGATGCCCAGTGCCACCGCATCATACAAAGCAGTGCTGCCGCGGACAAAGTAATCCTTGTTGGTCAAAGCTGAAATATCCTGGAGGTTGATGCGGTCATGCAAAACCTCAAAGAAGTTGTCGAAAAGAATGGTGGTCACGCGAGTTTCCCCATCGATCGTCTTCTGATCGTTAATGGTCGCATTGAAACCCCCAATGGTGTCACTTTCCAAGCCAGCCATAGAGCCGCTTCGGTCGAGGATGAAAATTAGTTCTGTTTTGTTCATGTAGACCTCCTTGTTGATCTGAGGTCTATGATATTCCCCCAAGCTTGTGCTGTGGTCGCCTGGCAGGCGACATTTTTTACTGTCCCAGCAGCTCCTGATCAAAATCGAAGAGAGCGCCGTTCACTTTGGCAATATCATGATCTCTACGTTCCAAAAAATAGCGCACGATCAAGTCACGCCTATCACAGGGGCTGAAGGCGAAGCCGGCGCGCGCCATCAAGTCCTGTGCTTCCTGAACAGAAAGCTTCAGTCCGATAGTAAGAGCCAGTACGGTCGACTTCCTGGGTGAATAATCGGCATTACTGCGGATCTTGCTGAAGAGTCGGCGATCAATATTGGAACGTCTGTAGGTCTCAACGTCAGTCATACCTTTGGAATCAATCAGGTTAAGCAAAGCTTCCGAGAAAGTTTTCTCTTGAGGGAAAACAAGCCCTTCCTCCAGAGGCATGCTGGGCTGCATCTGAATCGAATGAAAGACATCCTGATCATGAAGAACGCCCGGTTTCTCACGAGGTGGCTTTTCCCGCTTTGCTGTAGGCGCCGCAAAGGGACGATAAGTATCCCGTCGGTTGAGATTGGTATGCTCCTCAACGTAATTATCGTCAATATAGCTAATCAGATCATCGCGGAGCTTGAACCCCAGTGCGGTTGCAGTCGTGTCAAACATGACCAGGGTGACCTGCTTGTCATATTGAAAGACGAAGCGGTTTATCTCGTCCAGGGCGACAGCCAGTGCCTGTTCGTACGGGTAGCGATAATTGCCAGAAGATAATAAGGGGAAGGCTATGCTCTCGAGGTCATATTTGGCCGCCAGCTCAAGGCTCGCGCGGTAAGCGCTGCGCAGCAACTGTTCCTCGCCTTGCTTGCCGCCCTGCCAAACCGGACCAACAGCGTGGATTACATATTTTGCAGGCAATTTGAAACCAGGCGTGATCACAGCGCTCCCGGTGGGGCAGCCCCCAATCGAGTCGCAGGCTGCAGTCATTTCTTCCACACCGGCAGCAGTAAATATGCGTTCCCCCACTCCTCCGCCACCATTCTTTAGCTCAGTGTTGGCAGCGTTGACAATGGCATCCACTTTCATTGTGACAATATCGTTGCGAATGATGTTAAATGGCATGTGTTTCTTCTTATTGTCCCTGTCTACCGGGTCAGGTCAGCGATCAGCAGTTCATAGGCAGTCTGCCCTGGCATACCACCGGTCTTGATGCCCTCATCAATATCCAACAAACGGCTGAAAATTTCCACTAACTGGCGCATACTAAAACGCTGCGCCTGTGTGTAGAGCTTACGCGCAACAAAGTTAAGCACCTTCAATTCTTTTTCGATCTGCTGAACACTGCCACCTTCATCGATTATCTCCCGCGCTTGGATCAGAAGACGGAACTGGCGGTGAATCATGCCAGAGAGTTCCATCACATCACTTTTCTCAGTCAGCAATTGAAATTCCTGCATGGCTTTGACGGCGTTTCGCTCGCCCAATGCATCGGTCAGTGAAAAAATATTGCCTTCCTGTTCATGGGCGGTAAGCAGGGTCACATGATCTGGTTCGACCACGCCCGATTCCCCTACGTAGGTAATTAGTTTCTCAACTTCTTGCCCAGCTTGAAGGGTGTTGTTTCCGATATAACTGACCAATAGGTGAGCTGCGTCCGGTCTGAAGGCACCGCCCAGATCCTTGGCTTTACGCATGATCCAGGCAGGCATATCCTCATCAACCGGTAAAAGACAGTCAATGACGATCCCTTTCTTGCCATTTTCCTCGATCCACTTGGTTACCCAGGTATAACTTTTTTGGTTTTCCCAATTTCGTTCACCACGCCGTTTGCTGACCTGATCATCCACCACAAAGACCAACGCAGAACTCACAGGAAGAGTAGCAAAAAGATCAAGGTATTTTTCGGAAGCATCCTTACCAGCTTTAGCCAGTAGTGACCTGGCATTCTCAACAATCACCAGCCGCCGGTCTGCCAGGAAGGGCATGGTCAAGGCATCGGCTTGTAACGCTTCAAAGTTGAGTACTTCCCCATTCAGCCTTATGGTGTTCAGGTCAGCCGTGCTGGGGTCACCCAAGCCAGCTTGGAAGCCAGCCAGAATTTCCTTGATTTTGGACTGGTCGTCTCCTCTCAGGAGGTACAGGCTGGGTTTACTCGCTTCTGCCATTATGCTCGTGTGTTGATCTGGTGGAAAAAGCCGTTCCTGGTCTTCTGGCTGGTTACCAGCTTGACATCCAGATCGCTAATTTCGGCGTCAGTGGTGATCATTTCCTGCAAGCGTGGACCGAGCGGTTTGGACAGGATGTAGACAGGCACTGCGATGATTGTGGAAATCAGGATCTGCCACCATTTTGGGGTTTTTCCACGGCTTAAAGCCATCAGGAAGATAGAAGAAGCTGAACCTGCCAGTAAGGAAGATGCAGCGATATTCGTACCGCAACCTGGATGGATTGCCAATTGGGATTCGCCAGCCTGCAAGCGTTTTCGCGCTTCCAGAACTGCGTCAGTGACCAGTTCTGTGGGCAGATCAGCAAAGAGCAAGAAGCCGCCCGGGTTGGAATGCCCCATCATCTTTACGCCCTTGAAGCGCTCTGCCAAGACCTTCATCGTAGCATGCTCGAGGGCATGGTTGCGGCGGGTGGAGCGTATGAATGGAATTTTGTTCAGGTTGTTCATAACGGGCTCTTTCTCTTATTAGGTTAAGAATGATACCTTATTCGTGAGACCCTGACAGATAACTCTTGAGAGAATTCTTACGCTTTCTTTTCTTCATCATCCAGCAATGCGGCTTTCAATGCCTCACGCAATGATCGGGCTTCAAAGATCTCAATTCCCTCCGGCCAGGATTCGCCTTTTCGCAGGCGTTTTGGTACGACGGCACGTTTGAATCCCAGTTTGGCAGCCTCGCGTAAACGGGTTTGCATCTGCCCAACCATGCGCAATTCCCCAGACAAACCAACTTCACCAATCAATACTGTATCGGCTCGTACAGGTTGGTCCCGAAACGAGGAGGCAATCGCGGTCGCTACCGCCAGGTCTGCTGCTGGTTCATCGATCCGCAATCCGCTCACCACATTGGTGATCACGTCCTGGTTGCCTAACCCTACGCCCAAGCGGCGGGTGAGTACAGCCACGATGATCAACAAGCGGTTGAAATCGATCCCGTTGGCTGTGCGGCGTGGGTTGCCAAAATTGGTCGGTGTGGTCAGCGCCTGGATCTCGACCAGCAGTGGTCGGGTACCTTCCATGGTGACGGCAATTGCCGATCCTGGCGCGTTGATCATGCGCTCTGCCAGGAAGACTTCGCTGGGGTTGCGCACTTCCACCATGCCGGATTCCTGCATTTCAAAGACACCCACCTCGCTGGTGGCACCGTAGCGATTCTTGACCGACCTCAGCAAACGGTAACTCTGAAAGTGCTCTCCCTCCAGATACAAAACGGTGTCCACAATGTGTTCCAGCACTCTCGGACCGGCAATCGTGCCTTCTTTGGTCACGTGCCCAATCAGAAAGATGGTGATACCACTGGTTTTCGCCAATTCACGCAGTTTAGCCGCCGATTCCCTCACCTGGGATATCGACCCAGCCGCCGATTCCATTTCTGGTAACGTGACTGTCTGGATCGAGTCAATGATGACTAACGAGGGTTTTACCTGGGCGACATGTTCAAAGATGACCCCCAGGTTGGTTTCGGTCACCAACAGGAGGTTTTTGGGTAACTTGCTTTCTTCTGCCAGGCGCACAGCGCGCATTTTGATCTGCCGTTCCGATTCCTCGCCCGAAACATACAAGACGGTATATTGATCCGCAAGCTGCATTGCCATTTGCAGGGTCAACGTGCTTTTGCCGATGCCGGGGTCACCCCCGATCAGTACAACTGAGCCGGGCACAATGCCCCCGCCTAGAACACGGGAGAATTCTTCCATTTCGAGGGGCACGCGTTCTTCCAGCTGTCCTTCAATCTCAGCCAGTCGCCTCACCTGTGAGCTTCCACTCAACCCTCTTACGGGGGAAGAAATTTTCGCTGAGGGTTCTTGCACCAGCTCCTCAACCATACTGTCCCAGCTATCGCAGCTGGGACAGCGTCCAAAGGCACGGGAACTGGTTTTCCCACATACTTGACAAACATAGCGTGTATAGCTTTTTGTCATGAAACCTCGCTTAGTTTCCGATCAATTCAGGCGCAGCCTGTTCCTCCTGGCTTTGCAGATGATTCAGGACGATTTGTTTTTCTGTTTCGCCATCAGCATTCGTTTTTTCTTCCAAGTCTACCTGAATTGTATCCCCTGGTTTGAAGTGTTTGGCGAGCAATTCATCCGAAAGCCGCTCTTCCACTTCCTGGGTGATCACCCTTCGAACCGGTCGGGCACCCATTTCAGGGTCGTATCCCAACTCGGAAAGGTGGTTTAAAGCTGCTTCGGTAGGCACCAGTTTAATCTGCTGTTCTTCCAGACGCTCGGTAACCTTATCAATCTCCAGAGCCACGATTGTGCGGATATCCTTGCGGTTGAGGGCACGGAAGACAATCACTGAATCCAGCCGGTTGATGAATTCTGGTCTGAAATTGCGTTTCAGAGAATCCATCAACTTCTTCTGCATGTCCTTGTATTCAAGTTCTTCTTCTCTTGCTTCATCAACCGTCAATGAAAAGCCCAAACCACTCTGACGCCGGATTAAATCTGCGCCAATGTTGGTGGTCATAATAATGATGGCATTGCGAAAGTCGACTTTCAAACCCTTGGCGTCGGCAAGATGTCCTTCTTCCATGATCTGCAGAAGTATATTTAGCGCTTCAGGATGCGCTTTTTCAACCTCATCGAAAACCACGATGGAATAAGGCTTGCGACGGATTGCTTCAGTCAGCTGTCCGGCTTCATCATATCCTACATAGCCTGGAGGCGCACCAACCAGGCGGCTCATGCTGTGCCGTTCCATGAATTCAGACATGTCGATCTGGATCAGGGCATCTTCGCTTCCGAACATCTGGCGCGCCAGTGATTTTGTCAGTTCGGTCTTGCCCACACCGGTAGGTCCAAGGAACATGAAGGATCCGATCGGCCGGCGGGGGTTCTTCAGCCCGGCACGTGCCCGGCGAATTGCTTTCGAGACGGCCACAATAGCTTCTTGCTGTCCGATAATGGATTTGGAGAGCTCCGCTTCCATGTTCAGCAGGCGTTCGGTTTCTTCGGTTTCGATTTGTGTCAGTGGAATACCAGTCCACATCGAGATAACCTCGGCGATGTCGTTTTCTCCAACAACCGGGGCTTCCGAACGATTCCATGCGGTTTGTACCCCATGCAGCTTGTCTTCCAAGGCTTCCTGGCGTTTGAGCAGTGCCTGGATGTTATCGCCATCCCCACCTGCCTGGGCAGATTTTAGTTCTTTTCGAATCTCGCGCAGTTCTGCCACCAAGTCTTTGCTACTCATGGCAGATTCACTTTTGTACATACGCACGCGTGAAGCTGCCTCGTCCACCAAGTCAATCGCCTTATCGGGCAAGAAACGCTCAGTCACATAACGAGCGCTTAGTTTTGCAGCTGCTTCCAGGGCTTCATCGCTGATCGTCAGGCGGTGGTGTTCTTCATAGTTTGGGCGCAACCCATACAGAATTTCTATTGTCTCTTCGACGGTGGGTTGGTCCACCACGATCGGCTGAAAGCGCCGTTCCAGGGCAGCATCGCTCTCAATATTCTTACGGTACTCGTTGGCTGTTGTCGCACCAATCACCTGCAGCTCACCCCTGGAGAGGGCGGGCTTGAGAATGTTGGCGGCATCAACCGAAGAGCCAGCCGAACCAGCACCTACCAACATGTGAACTTCGTCAATAAATACAATGTCGCCACTGGATTTCAGTTCATCGATCACGCGCTTCAGGCGTTCTTCAAACTGACCACGATACATCGTACCGGCTACCATAGAGCCAACATCTAACTGCAGCACGCGTTTATCCAGGAGGAGTGCCGGAACATCACCTTCGATGATGCGTTGAGCCAATCCTTCGACGATGGCTGTCTTGCCAACCCCAGGTTCTCCAATCAGAGCTGGGTTATTTTTAGTGCGGCGTGCCAGAATCTGAATGACGCGCTCAATTTCCTTACTACGCCCAATGACCGGGTCAAGTTTGCCTTCTTCAGCCAGGGCGGTCAAGTCGGTGGCAAGCTGATCCACCAGGGGCGTCTTGCCTTCTTCTTTTTCTTTTCTGTGGGAGACCCCTCGCCGGCTAATGACATCGCTCTTTTCTAAGTCGTCGGAGCCTTCTGGCTTTTTAGCAACATCCTGCATGCGTTTGTAATCTTCCATGATGCGGGCTGTTTGGCGTTGAACTTGCTCGGGGGTGATCCCCAGGGCTGCCAAAATACGCATTGCCATACTGTTTTCATCGCGCGACATTGCTAAAATTAGGTGCTCGGTGCCAACGCTGGTAGCTTTTTCTGCCACAGATTCTGCCAGAGCTTGCTCCAGCAAGCGCTTCACATCATCGCCTAACACAGGAGACGGGTTAGTAGTCTGCTCTTCCTTTCTTCGCAGGTCCACCAATACCGCTCGGACACTTTCGGTTTCCACACCCAGGTCTTCCAAAACCCGGTTTGCGGCTGTGCCAGCTTCAATACAAAGACCAAGCAGCAAATGTTCGCTGCCAATTTCTTGAGCTTGTTCAGTTTCTGCCTCTTGTTGAGCAAGACTGAGCACTCGTTTCGCTTTTTGGGTAAATCTATTTATGCCAGCCATGGCATGCCTCCAATATGGTCTATTCGTCGCTGCCTTGTTATCCCGATTTTTTGATCCTTGCAGCTATAAAATCAGACGGGGAACTTTATGTTTCAGACACTTGAGATTGCGGGGAAATAGCGCAACCTTGTTAATGCGAGTATACCAAAATATGACAGTCAAGTCTCGTTACCGTAGCGATTATGACGAAAAGTTAACATTGCTCTCGCCGGTCCCCTGACCGGCAACAATTAACGTTCACTAATACACGAAAACCATCCTCGGGTAAAATTGACGCCATTAGGAGCAGCCATGAACATATCTGAATTATTTAACCATAAAAAGACCCTCTTTTCGCTGGAGATCTTCCCTCCAAAAAAAGACACACCCTATAATGTAATCTACAACACTCTTTTGAAACTGCGCGGCATCCCAGCCGATTTCATCAGCGTTACTTATGGGGCAGGCGGGTCCAGGGCACAGCAGGACAAAACCATCGAGCTCGCTTCTCTGATCTTACGTACCTACCACACCGAGCCTGTCGCGCACCTCACCTGTGTCAACGCAGACCGTGAACAGGTGTTGGAGACACTCCGACAGCTTAAAGAAAACAACGTGGAAAACATTATGGTCTTACGGGGCGACATTTCTCCCGATTGTCCACCAAAGACAGATTTTAAATATGCCTCCGACCTGGCTGCCTTCATCAAATCCCATGAACCCGGTTTCAATCTGCTGGGAGCCTGCTATCCTGAGCGTCATTACCAGGCTGAATCGATGGAACGGGACATCGAACACCTGAAATTCAAGATCGATCACGGCATCACCCATCTGATTACCCAGCTGTTCTTTGATAACGAGAAGTTCTACGCATTTCGTGAGAAAGCTGAGAAAGCAGGAGTGAACGTGCCCATAGAAGCCGGTATCATGCCCATCACAAACCCCCGTCAAATCGAGCGCACGGTGGCATTGAGCGGCGCATCAGTTCCCGCAAAACTGCAACGGCTCTTTGAGCGCTACAGTAAAAACGAAAAAGCGTTGTTCGATGCCGGTATCCAGTACGCGATCGAGCAAAGCATCGACCTGATCGCCAACGATGTGCGCGGCATCCACCTTTACACGATGAACAACGTCGAAATCGCCACCCGTGTCAGCGACGCAATTCAACATATCGTTGAAGCAGAGAACAACCCTGTTTAGTAAAAATTTAGGAATTTATCTTTTGGTATTTTCTGTTGCCATCAGCTATGAGCTATGAGCTACGCCCACCAGGCTCCGCTGGGCCAGGCTCGGGCATAGAAGTCTAAAATTGTATCGACTGTTTCGTTGAACTTTGCATCAATCACTTTCAACTCCGGATGCTGGCGGTAAAAATTGACACTGCGGGCAACACCTTCCCGGAAGGGCACGGTGCAAACAAACTCCGGCACCAGTGCCTTAATTTTTGAGTTATCCAGGATAAAACTGAGAGCCTTATCACCCAGTAAACCTTTTCCCCATTCGGGGTCAAACTGGGCGATCAAGTCGGAAGGCACGTGCACAATTTTCGGCTCCACCCCAACTGCCTCTGCCAATTTTTCCACGATCTGATTCCAGGTCTGCCATTCGTCCGAAGTGATGTGATACGCCTGTCCAATGGCTTCCTGTCTGCCGAACAATCCAACAAAACCTTTGGCAAAATCTGTGCTGTGGGTCATGGTCCAGATGGACGTGCCATCGCCATAGACAATGACCGGTTTGCCCTGCACCATACGGTCAACAAACGTCCATCGACCTGTGACCGGAATATAGCCTTCATCATAGGTGTGAGAGGGACGCACAATCGTGACCGGGAAGCCTTCTTCGTGGAAGGCGCGCATCAGGCGTGCTTCGCAAGCAGCTTTATCTCTTGAGTATTGCCAGACGGGGTTCTCAAGAGGGGTTTCTTCAGTAACAGGTAGCTTTTCTGGAGGTGTCTGGTAAGCGCTGGCGGAAGAAATGAAGATGTATTGGTTGGTGCGCCCTCGGAAAAGCTGCAAGTCGATTTCGATATGATCCGGATTGAATGCTAAAAACTCAACTACCACGTCAAAACGCCGGTCGCCCAACGCCTGTCGCACCGTTTCCGGTTCGCGAATGTCCGCATAGATCAGATCTGCCCCATCCAGCGGTTCGCGAAGCGTGCTCTTACCTCGGTTGAGCAGGCTGACTTCAAAGCCTTTTTCGATTGCCAATTTTGAACAACTGTAACTGATGGTTCCTGTGCCACCGATGAATAGCACTTTCATTGCTCACCTCCAGAATTTTTATGCGCTTTTTTCGTCGATCACTTTTTTCCGAAACACCGATCGGGCTGTGATTGCCCATTTCGTCGGCTAATATTGCCGGGTTGGTTGCAACAATAAAGGCTCCTACCGCTCCCATAATAAACAATCCGGTTAATGTCAGGACAGGCTGATTTCCAGTACAAGCAACAACCCACCTAACCCCATCCCGATTCCGCCAATTCCAAAAGCCTTCCATTCCGGCAGTCTTTTGAGGGCGAAATGTCCAAACAAGCCCATGACAATCATGCCAAGTGCCAGGGCAGAAGTATGTACTCCGCTTTCGGTAAAAGATAAGTCGATTTCGTCCCGCAGATAAGCGACGGCAGGACCAGCTACATTGAGAATGTAGCTGAAGAATGCCAACATGAAATAGACCAGCCACACCTTCCATCCCCGCTTGATTTTTGTTTGTTCGTGACCGGGCTGTGTTTCCATTTGACTCCCTTATTCCTTGGGTTTTTTGTCTTCGGGCTTGCCTTCAAGCATTTCTTTATATTTTACTTCGCCCCAACGATTGGCGTAACCACTCCAGACATTGACGCTGATGAGCAACCCCAGGATTGGCAATCCAAGAACAGCGATTAATACTCCCCAGGTAAATCCGTTCTTCGCCCCCTCCCAACCAGCTCCGCTATATCCAAGAGCCATCAGGATAAGCGTGATCACCAATACTGCCAGTCCGTACCACTTCAGGATACGCAAATATCGCTTCCAATTGTGGCGGCTGTAATCTTCTGGCTCCAGGTTGGGATTCTCTGGATTCTCGCTCATGTATTCACGCCTTCAATCTTTCAGGAAACTTGGAATTTTGCGAATAAAATGGCAGGTATAACCATTTGGGCGCTTTTGTAGATAATCCTGGTGATAGTCCTCTGCTTTCCAGAAGGTGGTCAGCTTCTCCAGCGTGGTCACAACTGGTTTTTTCCACAGTCCGCTTGCGTCAACTAATTTGATCATCTCTTCAGCAGCTCGTTTTTGCTCTTCATCCCGGTAAAAGATAGCTGAGCGATAAGAAGCACCAATGTCGTTGCCCTGTCGGTCAAGCGTGGTGGGATCGTGCATGCGGAAGAAGAAATCCAGCAAGTGAGGCAGGTCTGTTAAGCTTGGATCGAAGACGATTTTAAGCGCTTCAGCATGCCCGGGATGGTTCTGGTAATTCGGATAATCATTTTCACCACCGGTGTAACCAGCATCGGTGTCCAGGACGCCAGGCTGCTGGCGGAAAAGCTCTTCCATTCCCCAAAAACACCCACCTGCTAATACAAGTTCGTCACGGTTATTGTTATTCATCACTTATTTTCCTTATTCTTTCGTAGGGGACGGCTTCCATGCCATCCCGTTGAATTCGTGTTAGTTATCCGTTTCGTTCATCTGCAAGTCCTGCGGATGGACTAAAGCCCATCCGTACGGTGGGGGTTCACTCCCACCGGAACTTGCTACACATCAAATCTTTCTCCATCTGTACGGCAGGGGTTCACTCCCGTCGCAAAACCTCACCACCTTCATCCATTCTGTTCATACGCCATTCGGATCAAGCCCCTGACTTCATTCGTGATGTCTTCAAGCGAGGTCAAACTGACCTTATGCGTCGATTGACCCGGTAAACTTTTATTGCTGAGCAGCTCTGAGGTTGGGGCTTCCTTGAAACGTAATCCCAGGTCAATCCGGGTCTTGGTTGATGCCTGTATGGCGGCAAATTGGCGCCTGCGCACAAAAGGCGTGTAGCCTCCCCGCCCTTCAGCAGAGACATCTTCGCCCAGCTCTTCGATGATTTCTCGCAGTGAATCAAAAATGGGTCGCAAGGTAGCTTTCTCATCCTGGTACTGCGAATCTATATAGCCTTCCACACTGGGACGAGCCCAACCTGCTGCCCGGGCAGCCGCATCGGCAATCGCCCACTGGCTATTCTGCAAAATTCCGTGCTCAGTCTTTAGCCAATTGCGTACCGCCTTTTGATCCAGGGGGTCAACACCTGAAGCCTGCACAGCAAGGACCCATTCTTCCAGTGTTTTGCCGGTCCGCTCTTTCATACTATCGGTCACAGAATCCATCATATCGGAGGGGGAAGTCATTTTTGCCATAGTTTTCCTTTGTGAAACTAATTTTACACTCCTCCAGAAACTTTTCAGGGAGTGTGAAACCCAACATAGCGAACCCACATTAATCTCTTGCATCCCCCGATAAGACATGATATTATTGGCATAAGCCAATATAAGGTAGCTATGCCAAGGAAACCAAGCCCAAAATCCATCCGCTCAACACCCACTTCCAGGGTTTTCTCGCCTTCAGAAAGCGACCCAAACTCTGGAGAAGGTGGCATCATTATGTTTCTGGAAGAATGGGAAGCTTCACGATTGGTCGATTATGCCAATTTAGAGCAGACTCAAGCCGCGCTTTCCATGGGCATCTCCCGCCAAAGCGTGCAGATGCTGCTCTCATCCGCCCGAAGCAAACTGGCTCGAGCTGTAGTGGAAGGTTTGCCTCTACGCATTGAAGGCGATCCAAAAAGTATTGGCAATAATATGATCTCATTACAGAAAAGGAATTCGATAATGAAAATTGCAGTCACAACTCAACACACCCGGGTCTTTCCGCATTTTGGACGCACACCCGAGTTTTACATCGCTACCGCAGAGGATGGAAAAATAGTCGAAGAGCGCATTATTCCCGCCCCAGCAGAAGGTCATGGCGCATTGGTGGGTTTTCTCATCAGCCAGGGCGTTGATACGCTCATTTGTGGAGGTGTTGGGGGCGGAGCAGTCAATAGTCTGAGAGCCGCTGGTATTCAGGTCTATGCCGGTGCTGCAGGTCCAGTCAAAGATCAGGTGCTATCGCTGCTCAGCGGGCAATTACCACAACAGGGGGATGCAAATTGCGACCATCATGGAGAGCAT
>JBCFBG010000033.1:3750-24544 GCA_038562515.1 Anaerolineaceae bacterium | reverse complement strand
CATGCCCAATGCGCAAGATTATGTCTTCGCGGAAGTCGTTTCCGATCAACTGGATGCCGATCGGCAAACCGTTGTTGTCCAATCCGCCTGGAAGTGTCAATGCCGGAACACCTGCATGGTTGCTGGCGACGGTCATCTGATCGGAGTATTGCATGAGGACCGAATTGCCAAACACGGCTTTGCGTTTGAAGGCGGTGGTGGCAGTTGTTGGTGTGAGCAACGCATCCAGACGGTAATTGCCTTGAGAGTCAAAAGCTTGTTTGAAGTCAGCGCGGATCATGGAGCGAACTTTGAGTGCTTTTTGATAATAATCGGAAGCGTGTTCAGCAGCTGAAACATACATACCCATCAATATTCGCAGTTTGGGTTCCAGCCCAAAACCTTCTGCCCGACTACGGCGATAAAGTTCGTTCAGGTCAGCCACATTTTTGGGTGTGCGGTAGCCATATTTGACGCCGTCAAAACGGTGCAGGTTGGAGGCGGCTTCGACCCGGGAAATTACAAAATAGGTAGGGATGCCATACCGTGTGTTGGCTAAGGGCACGTGCTCAACGATTTCTGCACCTGCCTTTGCCAGCCATTCTGCAGCCTGCAAAACTGCATCATGGACCTCTTTTTGGATGGGTTCTTTATACAACTCTCCACTTTCCAAGTCGGGGTAGTATACGGCTTCATAATCGGGCGAAAGCCCGATACGCATACCTTTTACATCCTGTTGGAGCGCTTCGAGGAAATTTTCGACAGGAAGGGTGGAGGAGGTGCTGTCTTTTGGGTCGTGACCTGCCATAGCCTGAAGCATCAGAGCCGCGTCGCGTACATCGCGCGCCAGAGGTCCTGGGCAATCGAGGGAAGAGGCAAAGGCAATCAGCCCCAGCCGCGAAACGCGTCCGTAACTGGGTTTCATCCCGACCACACCGCAAAAAGCGGCTGGCTGACGGATGGAGCCACCCGTATCGGTACCTAAAGAGAGCGCGACTTCCTGTGCGGCAACGCTGGCAGCAGAGCCCCCAGAGGAGCCGCCTGGGACGTGCTCGGTTTGCCAGGGGTTGTTGGTGGAAGGTTGAAAAGCGCTGGATTCGTTGGAGGAACCAAAAGTGAATTCGTCCAGGTTTACCTTGCCCAAAACCAACGCGCCGGCATCGGTCAGACGCTGGACGGAGGTGGCGGTATAGGGGGGGACGAAATTTGCGATGATCTTCGAGGCGGCAGTGGTGTTGGTGCCTTCGACACAAAAAATGTCTTTGACAGAAAGCGGAACACCTGCCAATAAGCCAGGGTCCTCTCCGTTAGCGATTTTCTGATCAATTTTTTCCGCTTGCGAGAGAGCGAGTTCTTCTGTTACCTGGATAAAAGCATGGACCTTCTTTTCCTCTTCCAAACTGAGGTTACCTGGCTCAAGCGAGCCGGACACACCGTCCACTGACCTGATTTGGGTAAGAGCAGATTGGACAATATCGCTGGCTTTGATTTCACCAGAGCGGACTTTTTGAGCAACTTCAAAGGCACTTAGTTGGTTCAGGCTCATTTTGCCCCCTTCACATCTGGAACAGCGATCATTCCATCTTCTGTCTCTGGCGCGAGAGCAATCACTGCCTCAGGGTTCGGAAAAGGCTGCCATTGGTCCGCTCGAGGGGGTGACCCCTGGGGTGATAAACCATGCAAAGACGGTTCAACACCTTCCGGTAAGGGGATTTGGCTGAGGGCTTCCACAGAAGCCAGCTGATGGTTCATTTCTTCAAAGAGGTAAGCACTTTCTTCAGCAGTCAATTCGAGTGCTGCCAGACCTACCAATTTATTGAATAATTCGGGACTGATTCGTTTTGTTGTCATGGTTATTCCTTGGATTGTGCTGGCAAAATTATACCGTAAGCAGACAAACCAAAACGGAACGAGATAACCTCGTTCCGTCTGGGAGCCTTTTAAAATAGGACTAATTGACAGCAGTGTCGTCGGGATAACCAACTAGAGCTTTGTCTATCCGATCCATGATTTCATCGCTTAGCATCGGCACAACCTCTAAAGCCTTGAAGTTTTCTTCCAATTGGCTCATTTTGCTGGCGCCAGTGATAACTGTGCTGACGTTGGGATTTTTTAGAACCCACGCTAATGACATCTGCGGAAGACTGACGCTCAGATCATCAGAGATCTGCGCCAGGTTTTCAACCGCCTGCATGCGAATAGGGTCGCTGAACATTTTCTTCAGCCAATCATAACCAGGCAAACTGGCACGGCTTCCTTCCGGGAAGGTGCCATTACGATACTTTCCGGTTAGCATGCCGGATTTCAAGGGGCTCCAGGTGGTTGTACCTAAACCGAGCTTGCGGAAGAGGACGTCATATTCCTTTTCAAGCCTGGTGCGATGAAGCAGGTTATATTCAGGTTGCTCCATGGTTGGTCCAATCAAGTGGTGCTTTTTTGCAATCTTGGCGGCTTTAAGGATCAATTCAGCAGGCCATTCAGAGGTGCCCCAGTAGAATGCTTTGCCTTGATTGATGACATGATTGAATGCGCGCACGGTTTCTTCAATAGGAGTCTCGGGGTCAGGACGGTGGGCAAAAATCAGGTCAACATGATCGAGCCCGAAATTGCGCAGCGAGCGGTCCACTCCTTCAACGATGTGCTTAAAACTGAGGCCGTTCTCATTGGGAGTATCGCCGCCCCAGAAGATCTTGGTCGAAACCAGATATTGTTCGCGTGGCCAACCCAACTCACGTAAGGCTTGCCCCATGATTTTTTCTGACTGACCGTTGGCATAGCCCTCAGCGTTGTCAAAAAAGTTGACACCGCGATCCCATGCGGCAGCCATCAGTTGCTTGGCATTTTCTACATCGACCTGGTTGTGGTAAGTTACCCAGGAGCCGAAGGATAGTTCTGAGACCTTTAATCCTGATTTTCCTAAATGTCTATAATTCATAATATCTCCTTGTTTTAAAACCATTATATACGGTAGAGCCCGTAAAAATTGGAGATGTAAATAAGTAAGTTGTTAACAATTCGGTCAAATCAGGTCAATTGGTGTAAAGAAAGTACGTTGACGTTGAAATTAGTCCGTGATATCATTTTAACCTTGACGCCCCCATCGTCTAGCGGCCTAGGACGTGGCCCTCTCAAGGCCGAAACCGGGATTCGAATTCCCGTGGGGGCATTTTTTATTTCTCGAAACCATTCATGCTCTCAAGGGTTAATCATCCTAAATCGACATGAACACGCTCAAAGAATTTGAAATTCCCTATCCTCGTAAAACATTCCGCAGAAAAGTGCTGAACCTGCTGGGGAAGACGCTAATCCACTTACTTACCCATCTTCAAATCAGTGGTCTCGAAAATATCCCCAGTGATGGGCCTGTAATTTTGGCTGGAAATCACCTTTCCAATCTCGAACCTGTACTGATGGTGGTGGCTCCAAGACGATTTGTGGAATTGATTGGCGCAGGCGACTTACCATTTCTGGGTCTCATCGACAAAATCGTGTCATTCTATGGGTTTATCCCGGTTAACCGGGGTAACCTTGACCGAATCGCGATGAATCAGGCTCTGGGCATACTTGAACAAGACGGTGTACTTGGAATTTTCCCTGAGGGGGGAATATGGGACCCGGGTCATATGAAAGCTCAGGTGGGAGTAGCCTGGCTAAGTCATAAAGCCCAGGCACCTGTTGTGCCGATTGGTTTCAGCGGTTTTAAAAATAGTCTTTCCAGAGCCCTCAAACTAAAACGACCTCAACTTCAGATGAGGATTGGGAAGTTAATTCCAGCTCTCGCCTTTGAGAATGAAGACCAGGCAATCAAGACGATTTACCAGGAATATGCCGACAATGTCTTGGAGCAAATCAAAACACTGATTGACCCGCAGGATTTCTTGCTGATTCCCGAACATAGTGACTACAATCTCCAGGTGCTGGTTGGAAAAGATGACAGCACCATGGAAGTGCTGGCACTTCTGGGTTCGGACGCCATGGCACAATTCCTGTTTTCAAATGTGCTGATGGACTCTTTAGCTGTTAATCTAAAAATACCGGTTCATGCGCTTTACCCGAAGGAACAAACCCATACGAATCAGCAGTTTTTAGACGCGCTTCGGGCTGCCATTGATTTTCTGCAAGAGAATCCAGGCTTCTTTACCTATCGGATGGGTATGGAACGCGGTCAACAGGTAGAAAAAACCTTGCATGAGCTTGCAGACCTGTTGGTCAGCGCGCGCGAGTCCGATAAAACTGTTGTTATCAATGCAAGCGTGCAATCACGATTTCCGGATGGTCGGGTTGAAGAAAAGTTACACCAATATCGAATTTTGCCAGAACTCAAACAGAGCAATCAGGACTGATCGGACGCTCTGATATCCTTGATATTCAATTGAAGTGATTGCCTGCCCTGGTAGCTATTGATCTCAAAGGCATAAGCGATGTCAACATAGGCTGGCATGTCCTGCATCCAGTGACCCTGGTTGAAGGCGATCGCGTCGAACTGGTGCAACCCTGAACCCAGGGTCATCTTGAGGTGACGCCCATCACCGACTGCGTAAGCTCGCGCTACTTTACAATTGCGGCTGCAAAACATGGCATCCGGATTATTGGTCCCGGTCGGTTCCAACTGGGCAATATCAGAAAGTATCCCTGGAATGTGCTCTGGTTTAAGGCGATCGAGAGAGATTTCGTAATCAATTGACAATACAGGAGCCAGTTCCAACCCGGACAAACGATCGCGAGCGATTTGAGTAATCCGTTCTTTGAAGGCTTCCAACTGACCGATTTCAAAGCTCAGTCCTGCTGCCATGGCATGACCGCCATAGTGATCCAGAAGGTCCGCGCATTGGTCGAGCGCTTTCACAATATTGAACTCAGGAATCGTCCGGCAAGAGGCTTTGACCATGCCACTCTCAAGCCGACCAACGATAGCAGGTTTGTAGAAACCCTCGGTAATACGCCCTGCTGCCAAACCAACCACGCCTTCTTCGTAATCTTCTGCAATCGAGATAATGATTGGTGTGTTTGGGTCCGCGGCATTAGCTTCGGCAACCACCCGATCCTGGATGGCGTGCATGATATCTTTACGTTGACTGTTGAAATTGTCCAGCTGCTGGGCAAGCGCGCCAGCCCGGAACAGATCTTTAGTTGTCAGCAGTTCAAAGGCAGCTAAGGCAGAATCCATACGCCCGGCAGCATTCAACCGGGGACCGATGCCAAAACCGAGATGCCCGGCGTTCAGTTGATCGATCTTGATTCCGGATGTCTGGATCAGGGAATAGAGCCCCTGACTGTGGGTGGAGCGCATTGCCTGTATACCTGCTTTGACAAGGGCGCGGTTTTCGCCATTGAGTGGAGCGATATCAACCACGGTACCGATACTCACCAAATCGAGCCACTGGCGGTAATCGATAGCCGGGTCTGGGTAAGTGAGTAGGTAAGCTTTGGCAATTTTGTAAGCCATGCCCACGCCAGCCAGCATCTTGTAAGGATAAGGATCCCCAGGTTGGTGCGGGTCGATTACGGCATCGGCATCAGGGAGATCTGCACCTGGAAGGTGGTGATCTGTCACAACCACCTTCATGCCCAGCTGTTTGGCAAGCGCGACCTCCTCTTGAGAGCGAATCCCACAGTCGACGGTAATCAGGAGATTGATGCCTTCGGAAGCAAGTTGCTGGATTGCATCGAGGTTGAGACCGTAACCTTCGTCAAAACGGTTGGGGATGTACACCCGGGGAGTGTGACCGAGCTGATCGAAAAATTCGAAAAGCAGGGCGCTTGAAGTAACCCCATCGGTATCGTAATCACCATAAATGGCAATTTTTTGATTGTTTTCAACGGCTTCATGGATGAGCATGACAGCCTTATCCATGTCTTTCAACGCGAAAGGATTGGTATCAGTAGGGGATTCTGCGCCCAGATAGGCAAGCGCGCTTTCAGCGGTAGTGATACCGCGGTTAAAGAGCAACTGACGCAAGAAGGGCGAATGCTCGGAAAGCTCGCGGCTGATGTGGGGAGGAATAAGAGGTGATACTGTCCAGCGCTTGGGGGTTGAGTGATGGTTAGATTCTGTCATGGTGTCCTTTTGGTTTATTGTACCCAAAAGAAGAATAAAAAACTGGAAAAGGCTGAACGCCCACACACCAATATGCTCCCAAGAGAGGGCGAGGATGCTAAGCGGTTTAGGCATCAATTATTTGTTTGATTGCGAAAAACACCCACACCCCAACCCTCTCCCTGGAGAGGGCGAAGGCATCATTCAGTAGCAGTTCTAAAAACACCCACACCCCAACCCTCTCCCTGGAGAGGGCGAAGGCATCATTCAGTAGCAGTTCTAAAAACACCCACACCCCCAACCCTCTCCCAGGAGAGGGCGTGTATTGATTGTCATACTCAAGAGGATATCAGGAGCAAATTATGACCAAACTAGCGGCTTGCCAGTCCTCTCTTCCACCTTCTCGACAATCAAAACACACGTAGAATCGAAATTCAGGTCAATATCACTATTAGTGAAACGTATCACTTCAATTCCTAACTCGTGAAATCTTGCGCTTCGGATTGCATCCAACTCAACTTCTTTTAACTTCAAATGTTGACTTCCGTCAATCTCAATTGCTAATTTCGCTTGGTGGCAATAAAAATCAACGATAGCATTCTCAATCACAAATTGGCGGTGAATTGGTAGAGGAAAATGGCGTAAGAATCGAGACCAAAGCTTTTTCTCTTGGGGAGTAGCATTATTGCGAAGATTTCTTGCTAATTGCGATAATGAAGAGCTTGTCATTAATGGTAGTTTACACCAACCTTCATAGATTTTACGGTAAGAGAGCATCTACCAAGTTTCATATTGAGCATGCCCTCTCCTCCTTGGGAGAGGGTTGGGGTGTGGGTTATTTTTTAACCTATGGCAGGGAAGTATTACTTGGTTTCGGTGTGTTCGTGGGGGTTGGCGTGTTGCTGGGGGTCAATGAAGGTGTAGGAGTGATGGTTGGGGTAGCGGTCGGTGGGTTGCCTAAGACACGGAAATGCCCACTCATGATCCACTCAGTACCGATAAAGAACTGCAACTGGTATGGTCCTGGCAGCCACTCTTCAGCTGATAATTCCAGCTTGCTCACACCATATCCGCCGCTTTGCCCCTGCCACGTACCCACATTGAATTGGATGATCTCTCCATCCCGCACCCAAACCTCTGTCCACTGGATACCATTGGTCATCATATTGTAGCTATAGCTGGCAAAAATGACCTCCAGCGGGTTTTCAAATTCGTTGGCAGGATCAATTGGCTGAAGGTCGTCATCGATCTTGGTAGAGAATTTGATCGAACTAAACAGGTAATCGTCCTGTGGAGTACCAATTGCTTCGAATTGGTCAATAATTTCACCGGGTAGAGAAGGTGTGTTGGTAACGGAGGGTGTGTTTGTTATGGTTGGTGTGAGCGTGATGGTTGGCGTGAGGGTAATGGTGGGAGTGAGGGTGATCGTAGGTGTCAACGAAGGCGTTAGTGTGGGGGGAAAATAACGATAGGCGAATCCTTCACCCCAGCGCAGCGAGGCATAGGATAAAACCCCGAGGATGAGTGCAGAGACGATCAGGCGAATAGCGAGATCATATTGCTGACGTTTTTTATAGAAAAATGGTAAATTTTTTCCGATCAGGATGGCGTTACGGGCGCGCAGAGCCAGAATGACCGCGGCTATGGCAGCCATTATGGCAATAACAATCACGGTAGAGCGAATATCCACGTTCACTTTTTTGGATTATAGCAGGGAAACGGAGAGGTGGATTACTCCAATATTAAAAGGTTCTCAGATTTATTTTGCCTGGTAAAGGAGGGTGGTATATTCAAATTGTCTTCGTAAAGGAGAATAAAGATGGAAAACAAGATCGACAACTTTATCAAAAATTACCCTGAAGATGTCCAGTTACTTCTGCAGAAAGTTCGGGAAATTGCTCTGGGAGTGGACCCGGATCTGGAACAAACAATCAGTTATGGTATCCCAACACTCAAAAAGAATGGGAAAATCGTCTTGCACTTTGCCGCTCAAAAAGCCCACCTTGGCCTCTACCCTGGTTCGGAAGCGATCGCGCATTTTGATGAAAGATTGAAGGACTATCAAACCAGCAAAGGCACCATCCAGATCCCATACATCCAGACCTTGGATTACCAACTGATTGAGGACCTTGTTCGCTATAACCTGGAACGTGCGGTTAAAGGGTAATCTTACAATCAAGGGAAGACAGGGGCAACTTCCGGTAACTGAGTCGAATTTTCGGTTTAGTACGTTGAACCAGCGTGTAATCCTGTATTTTTCATGATCTACCTACAATGCAAATTCTACTCATTGGTAGAAAAAATCAAACAAGGTGAGTCCACATCTTTTCTTATTGTGCTGGGTTATATTTGATACAATAGGACTCCAAACAGTAAGAATATATTTAATAAAGATCGGATTAGACCATGACCGTAATGCCCAAGGACCTCCTTGAAAACACCAAATCAGCCCGTCAAGCCAGGCACGCCTGGTATTACTACGACTTTGGCAATTCCGCATATGCCGCTGTAATCTTACTGGCAGTTTTTTCCGCTTACTTTAAGAACACCGTCGTAGGTGGGGCAGAAGGCACCCGTTTGTGGGGTTGGGCGGTAGGCATTGCTGCAATTGCTGTGGCTTTGATCTCCCCAATATTGGGCGCAATTGCGGACTCTTCGCGTTCGAAGAAGCTCTTCTTGTTCCTCTTTACCGCACTTTCGGTAATTTTCACCGCGGTACTCTTTTTTGTTGGTCCTGGTGAAATTGTTATGGCGATGGTTTTCTTTATCCTTGCGGAAATCGGATATCGCGGTGCGCAGGTTTTTTATGATGCGTTACTCGTAGATGTCTCTACGCCTGAAACCATCGGCTATATTTCAGGCAAAGGTTGGGCAATTGGAATGTTGGGCGGGATTGCGACACTATTGATTGCAGTGGTTCCGTTGCAGCTGATTGGAAACGACTTCATCCCCTACACGTTCTTGCTTACTGCTCTCGTCTTTGCACTTTCTTCAATACCGACATTTCTAAAAGTAAAAGAACTCAGCCCAGTCACTCCCATACCCGAAGGGGAGACCTTGCTTTCTGTTTCTTTTAAACATCTGGCAAATACATTCAAAGAAATTCGAAAATACAAAGAATTCCTGCGTTACATGGTCGCTTTTTTGATCTACAACGATGGGATCATGATGCTGATGGATTTTGCTGCCATTATTGGCGGCACCCTTTTCGGGCTCAACCAGGTACAGCTGATTATTTTCGTAATCATCATCCACATTACTGGCGCATTAGGCGCGCTGTTTTTTGGCAAGGTGTCGGATACCAAAAGCAGCAAACGGGCGATCATCATTTCGTTACTGATCCTGATAGCAGCCTTGACTGGTCTCTTTTTTATCAAAAACATGATCGGCTTCTTCGTGGTAGGCGCTTTTGCCGGTTTTTCGCTCTCCGGTGCCCAGGCAGTCAGCCGCACCATGGTGAGCCAGTTAGCGCCAGAAAGCAAAACCACAGAATTCTACGGATTTCTTTCGGTTGCGGGACGTACTTCAACCTTTGTAGGGCCTTTTGTGTTCGGAGCAATGTCCTATAACATGCACAACTATTACGTCAATCAGGGTATGGCAGAGTTGGCGGCTGAACAAGCCGGTCAATACTGGGGCATAGGCTCCATCCTCGCCTTCCTTATAATCGGTCTTTCAATTTTGCTCACGGTGCGGGAAGTGACCGCCAACAACCCGATGGAGTACAATAAAAAGAAAAACTAAGAGGTCCTATGAAAGTTCTGATCACAGGTGGGGCAGGCTATATTGGCAGTACAATCGCCTCTGTTTTGCTCGATAACGGGCATACGCCAGTCATTCTCGATTCGCTTGTAACTGGCAGAAGAGAATTCACCAAAGATCGGATTTTTTATGAGGCAGATATTTCTGACCGCGCAATGCTCAGACGAGTATTCTCGGACCATCCGGATATCGAGGGAACGATCCACTGTGCTGCCCTGATCGTCGTGCCGGAGTCGGTCTCGCGCCCTTACGATTACTATCGCGAGAATGTTGTGAAATCGATGGAGTTTTTCAAAGCTCTGGTTGATCTCGGCTACCCTAAGGTGGTCTTCAGTTCCTCAGCCGCCGTCTATGATGTTGTTCCCGGTTTTATGGTCACCGAGGATTCCCCCTTGCGACCCTTGAGCCCCTATTCCCGCACCAAATTCATGATGGAAATGGTTCTGAAGGATTTCTGTGCCGCCTATGGTTTGGAAGGAATCGCACTGCGCTATTTCAACCCAATTGGTTCTGACCCCCAGATGCGGACTGGCTTGCACATCAAACACCCCAGCCATCTGATCGGCAAGTTGGTGGAAGTATCAATGGGGCGCGAGCCGATGTTTAACCTGACTGGTATAGACTGGCCAACCCGCGATGGCTCGGGCATCCGGGACTACCTGCATGTCTGGGATTTAGCCCTGGCTCACCTGAAAGCGATGGAAAATTTTGATAAGGCAATTGCCGAAGGTTCAGAAGATGACGTTAATTACTCGGTAATCAACCTGGGAACAGGAAATGGTGTCACCGTTAAGGAATTTCTGGTTGCTTTCGAAAACGTGGTTGGCAAACAAATTCCTGTTTCAATCCAGCCACCCCGACCCGGGGACATCGCCGGTGCTTATGCCAACGCAGATAAAGCCAAACGCTTGTTGGGTTGGAAAGCGAAGAAGAGCATTGAAGAAGGTATCGCGGACGCTCTGAAATGGGGCAAGGTCCGCGACACCATCATTCACTATTAAACAATGATCAGGAGACAAAGCGCATGGAAAATGGTTTTGATGAGCAAAAAGCACTAAAGGAATTAGAAAAGGGTTATTCCTCAGCAGAAAAATTGTTAGGTGACCAAGACGCATTAGAAAGGTTCCTGCAACGTCTTGAAAAAAAATTAAGAACTGTTCCCCTTGCTGGTGATAAATTAGCAAGCCTTCCGGTTTTAGCATCTTTGATCAATAGTTATATAAAAAAGGAATATTTAGAAATTCCGATTGGCTCAATTATTGCGATTTTAAGTGCTCTGATTTATTTCGTTTCCCCAATTGATCTCATTCCAGATTTTATCCCAGGCTTAGGGATAATTGATGATGCAGCTGTGATTGCTATATGCTTGAAGTTTGTAGAGTCCGATGTTGAAGAATATTTGAAATGGCGAAAAGCTAATGGGAAAATTATAGAACTCTAGACCAAAAAAACTCAGACGGTATTGGTTATTCGTTGTTAATGCGAAAAGGTGGCATCGCGGATGCCCTGAAATGGGGCAAGGTCCGCGACACCATCATTCGTTATTGATCGTTATTCGTTGACAATCAATCCCTTGTAACTAATCATCTCTACTGGGATGGAGGTATGGTCGTGCCAGATTTTCCAGGCATCCCCTTCGCGGATCAACACAAGGGTTGTTCGATTCTTCATTGATTCCACCAGTTCACCCCGGGGGTTAATCCGCTGGAAGGTTACATAAGCCTGTAACACGGCAAGGTTTTTTTCTTCTATCACCCGGATATCTTTGAACCGGGGGCGGTTTACATCGTCGCCCATCCATTCGAACCAGGACTCAAAATTCCTCTTTAATTGAGGCTTGTCCACTTCCCATTGATCCCAGGTATCAAACTGTCGTAGATCATCGACATAAAGAGCCAGAATTGCTTCGATATCCTTGTGGAAAATGGCATCCGAGTAGGCAGCCAAGAGGTCTTCTGGGTTCATCTTTATCTCTCACTTCCAGGTTTGTGGTATAGAAACAACCAGGAAATCCCGAACGGATCTTCCAACCTGCCATAAAGCGTTGCGTAGAAGGTCTGCACAGGTTCTTCGTGGACAGTTGAGTCAGTTTCTACAAAGGTATTCCAGGTTTTATGGAAACTTGCCTCATCATCGGTCGCCCAGGAAAGAGAAAAATTGTTTCCGGGAATGATTGGCAATCCAGGACTGTCAGAAAACATCAGGACTAAATTGTCAAAGGCGATCTCAGCGTGGCCAATTGCTTCCGGATTCACACCTTTCATTTCATTAAAGGTAGGAAAATCTTTAAACTTTGTGATCTCGACTTGTTTGCCGAAAGCCTCTCCATATAGTTGGGCGGCTGCGGCTGCATTGCCATTGAAGTTCAGGTAGACATCAACTTTTTCAATCATGATTAGCTCCTTTCGCTAAATTGATCAATCTGATTCTACGACAGCCGGACTGCTTGTCGCAAGAAGTAACCTATACATACAAGCGGTCTTCGATTTTGGCAATTTGGCAGGCCGACAATCCGCTATAATTAGGCAAAGACAGAGGAGTGACCATGAGCATCTTCAACAGAATATTTGGCGAACCGGAAATTAGAGTGCTTAACCCGCAGAACAAGGCTGAGGTCAAAAAGATGATCGACCAACTTGTTAAAATTGGCAAGACGGATGATTTTATTTCCCTTGCTCCTGGTGGTCCTTTTGATCATCAATATCACCATCGAGAAGCAAAAGCCATCGGTCGACGTATCTATGAGATCGGGGGGATAGACTTGATGTTCGCAGTACGCCAAACCGTCAAGTATAAATTGAAAGATGTTCTGGCAGAACACCTTGACCATGCCTGGAAAGGCGTTGGCACCTGGCAGGCTTGATTTCTAAAGAATTACACGATCAACAGGAAGAATAATGGATCTTTCAAAGTATGGTAGCAAAAAGGTAGACCACAATTGGTCTACCTTTTGATATCCTTAGGAAAATCACTTTAGTTCAAGCACGTAGGTGTACTCGCCGTTTTTTTCAGAGATCTTTGTAAAACCGAGTGCTTCAAACATGCTGGGAACACCATGATATTGGCGTTCAGGATGGGCACTCCACAGAAATGGACGCCCAGTTACACGATCAAACCCTTGTTGACGGAAGTCCTCAACAGCGACCTCTAAGAGCCTGCTCGCAATTCCGTGGTTGCGATATTCAGGGTGAATGAGAAAACAGACAATTGCGCCAGTTCTTCCTTCAAAACCAAGAAACTCCTGATCCTCATCCAACAAGGCATAATTGCGCCAATCATTCGCGTTGAGCCACCCAACGGGTTTGTCTCCATCAAAAGCCAAAAAGCCTCTCATCGTACCATTGCGGATATTTTCGTTCGCCATTTGTTGGTTTTGCTCAGCCGTACGAGAGCGCCACTCTTCAGAGGTACATTTCACATGATAGTACTGGCAATTGCAGAATTGCCAGTGGGGCGCATGGTGAAAATCCATGTTATTCACATAAGATGTGAAGGTTTCGGCCAAATTCCGGGGTTAGGGGTTTGATTTCAATTGTCATAATATACAACTCCTCCTGAATAATTGTATTATAAATTAACAAAAAAAGCGCAGGTAGTTATACCCGCGCTTTTGAACCGGATAATTTTGTTGAGAACGAGTCAAATTCGTTTGACAAATCTTTCAATTCGCTCAAGAGCCTCCTCAAGCTGTTCGTAGGATGTCGCGTAGGAAACTCGCGCAAAACCTGTACCGGCATCGCCAAAAGCGTTACCAGGGACCACTGCCACTTTCTCCTCCTGCAGGAGGCGATTGCAAAATTCATCGTCGCTCAAGCCAGTGGAACGCAAATCAGGGAAAGCGTAGAAGGCGCCCTTTGGCTCAAACGTTCTCAGGCCAATCAAATTCAAGCCTTTTACAACTAATATTCTGCGTCGGTCATATTCTTTGTGCATTTCCTGGATATAGGGCTCCCCAATCATCAAGGCAGCCAGAGCAGCATATTGCGAGATTGTTGGAGCAGACATCACGGTATATTGGTGGATGCGAACCATGCCATTAATAATTTCTTTTGGAGCGGCGGCGAAACCGATTCGCCAGCCAGTCATGGCGTACGCTTTTGAAAATCCACCCAAGAGGATTGTCCGTTCTTGCATTCTTGGCAAGCTGGCAAAGCAAACATGTTCGATGCCATATACGAGGCGGTCATAGATTTCATCTGAGATGACAATCAAGTCTCGTTTTTCAGCCAAATCTGCCAATTGCAGAAGAAATTCACGGTCATAGACAGCGCCAGTAGGGTTGCTCGGGCTGCCCACCAGGATCGCCCTGGTTTTTGGAGTGAGGGCGGCTTCGATGTCTTCAATTTTAGGTACAAAATTATTCTCGACGTACGTGGCGACCTCGACCGGCACCCCACCTGCCAAAACCACCTCAGCTTGATAAGAAACAAAACACGGCGTTGGGATAATCACTTCGTCGTCGGGATTAAGGATTGCTGTAAATGCCAGGTAAAGGGCTTCTGAGACACCTACAGTCATGATAATTTCGTGTTGGGGGAAGTATTCAACATGATAAAGGCGCTTGAGGTGGTCTGCAATTGCCTGCCTGAGAACGTGAATACCGTGATTCGAGGTGTAGTGAGTTTCACCCCGACGCAAAGCTTCGACGCCTGCCTGGATAATTGGTTCAGGCGTGGCGAAGTCCGGTTCACCGATGCCAAGTGAGATGACATCTTTCATGGTTGCTGCAATTTCAAAAAACAAACGGATACCCGATGGTTTAAGCCCAGCCACCTTTTCTGATAAGACCCTTTTCATTAACTCTCCTTTAAGTTTTGTCTGATTTTACCAATTCGCCCAGGAGTTATCTCCCAGGTTGAATTTACCTTTCATGCCATTGATGACCACATCGTATCCAAGCAGAGAACCTTCCAGTTGAGCGTTGGTGATATGCGCTCCCTGGCTGAGGATTGAATCCTTGATGGTGCTGTTATGGATAATGCTGCCAGCGCCGATGGAAACGAAGGGACCAATGATCGAAGTGTTTACACGGGCGTCCGGGTGGATGAAAACCGGGGGAATAATGATATTGTCATCAAAAGTGCCTTGTTCTTCGAGGTTCGCCCGCCCGTTTTCCAGGAGATAGCGGTTGGTATCCAGTAAGGCTTCAGATGTTCCGGCGTCCAACCAGACCTTCACATGCTCGATGCGCATAGTGGCGTGGTTTTCGAGCATCAGATTAATAGCGTCAACCAGGTAATATTCACCCCGCAAGGCGATTTTGCGATCGATTTGTTCTTCGATCGCCTGGGCTAACTTCTTTCCATCGTTAAAGAAATAGCAACCGACAACTGCGAGGTTGTTATTCATATCATTGGGTTTTTCAATCAGTTGAGTCACCAATCCGCGGGAATCCACTTCCACCACACCAAAACGCCGTGGATCTGGTACTGCTTTGACCCAGGCAATCGAATCGAGACCTTCGTTTTCAATACAGCTAAAATCATTTTCGATCAAGGTGTCTGAAAAAACGATCAGCGCTGGACCGTTTAGGTGTTCGCGGGCATGCCAGAGAGCATCAGATTGACCTTTTTTCTCTGGTTGTTCTACATAATGCACCTTCACTTTTGGATAGTGTTTTTGCATATGTGATTGGATAAGATCCTGTTGACCAGGAGACATAACGAAAACGTATTCAGCTTTTAGGTGGGCTGGAACGGACTTAAAACTGGCTATCAAGTGATCAAGGACAGTAGCACCCGCGAGACAGACCAACGGTTTTGGCCGGCTCCAGGTGAGGGGGCGCAGGCGACTTCCAAGACCAGCCATGGGGATGATGATTTTGAGTATTTGATCCATTCTCTCCTCTTTGTTGTCATCAAGACATGGAAAATCTCTTTATGTTTTCCCCATTATATCCTTGATTAACTTTAAATAGCCCTATGGGTTCAGGATCTGCAGGTCAGATACACGGATGGTCATGGCGTGTTCGCCTCCACTCTGTGCAATCACGCCCAAAGGACCAGTCAATTTGTTAAGAGGGGAATAGGTGAATTGATGAGTCTCATTTACATATATTTCAAGGCTATTATTCACTGAGCGGACTCCTACCCGATTTGTGGCGGGTGAGCCGACCTGGAATTTACGCGCGGTCTGCCACTTGTGGAGCACAGTCGTACCAGAAGGTAAAACTCGATCCATCATAACCTGACCCGAACAGCTGAACCAGATCCGGAAGGTGCCCGAGGAGCTGTTGTTCCACAAAATCAGGCCAAATTGGTCTTCCGGGGAGCACATTTGAGCATCCAGGTTGATTTCGAGGTAGTAGTCTGAAGGTAATTCGTGTGTACTAAGGCTGGTGAGCGTATTTTTACCCCCCTGTACAGCCAGAGAAAGGGCATTGGTCTCATAGGCGACCGCGCCAGCCGCACCATTGCTGGTCTGCCAGAGCTGAGGATCGCCAAAATCGTCTACTGCTATCTGATCGTCAGCCAGCGGAGTTGAGCGGGCTGGTTCGGTGGGCTGAAGTGTAACGGGAATTTCGGGGGTGGGCGTTGGCGTGCGTGGAAACCAGTCAAAGGTTGGACTGGGTTCGGGTGTGGGGAGCTCTGGCGTGACTGAAGGCTCGGGCATGGGCGCCTCTTCAACGCCACAAGCAACCACTACCGAAATCACCATCATCAAAATCAATAAGCGAAATAAACGAACTTGCATTCCTCTATTTTACCTAAGTCTGTTGATTTTCACTTTCGGTTGGAGACGGTGGTGAGGATATTATGTTGGAAGGGTGCCCGCAGCATACTTTCAAGGAGCAAAACCTGTGATATTAAGGAAATCTCTCTGATGATATAATCCAGCCAGGAGTATGCTATGAACAAGAGAACGAAATTATTAACTTCTGCAATTCTATTTTTATTGATTTCTTCAGTGGCTTTCGCTGGTCTTAAGTCGAGCAATTTTGTTAACGCACAAACACCCTATAACACCCCGACGGCTGACGCTGCTGGCAGAATTATGTACGTTGTTCAGGCTGGAGAATTTTGTTCTCAAATCCAGGAACGCACAGGTGTGCCCATCTCGGAAATCATTCGTCTGAATGGACTGACCGAAGCATGCGAAGTTTTTGGCGGCGATGAGATTGTCATCGGGATGGTCGAAGTGACACCTTTGCCTCCAACCCCAACCGCCACGATTCCAGCAGGTCAAATTACCCCAACGCTCACACCCATGCCCGGTCTGGCCGAAATTTGTGTTGTACTCTTTCATGATATGGACGGCAATGGCATGCGCACAGAAGGAGAAGATTTCCTCTATGGTGGTGAAATTAGCATCAATGACCGTTTAGGGAATGTCTCGCTCACTGGAACAACGGTTGCGGGCAGCCCTGATATCGTCGAACCATATTGTTTTACTGATTTACCGGTCGGAAGCTATAACATCTCCGTTGCTATCCCAGACGACTTCAACCCCACCACGGTAACCAACTACCCCCTGGATGTTCGCGCTGGCGAATCTGCCACGATCGACTTTGGCGCTCAACTGGCAAGCCAGCCGGGTGCTGAAGTGGTCAGTGACACAGTCAGACGCGTCCCTGTTTTGGGCATTGTGGGTCTGATCATCCTTCTGGCTGGCGTTGGTTTGGGCGTGTATATGTGGCGCTCAAATAAGGCTGAATAGCCACGATAATTCACACATGATAAACAAAAAAGGCAGATTGTGGTCTGCCTTTTATATTTCTCACAAATTTGAGCAAGGTAAGTGTGCGTGCATAATCTGCTATTACCGCAACATTAATATCCGCGCCCTCTCACCCTCTGTTCCATCCAGACATCAGCGTCATTGTGGTAGCCAGCTTGTTCCCAGAAACCAGGCTGGTCTGTAGCACTGAATTCCAATCCACGCAGCCACTTGGCACCTTTCCAAAAATAAACATCCTTGAGATCTTCCCTTCCGGGGATTGCACCACAGATGCCACGCAGAGGAGCGCCGTGTTCTATTGTGATCGGTTCGCCTTCATAGTGAGTTGCCAGGAGAAAGTTCTCGCTTTCCATCACATCCAGCGGCAGGTTGGCAGTGTAGCCGAACTCTGCGTGCTGGATCACAAAACGGGCTTTTTCGGTTGGTACGACCAACCCCAATTCACGAAGTGTTTTTAGGCTCACTCCCTCCCATGAAGTATCCAGCTTGCTCCATTTGGTTACGCAATGGATGTCCATAGTCAGCTTTGTACGCGGCAAGGCGTTGAATTCTTCCCAGGAAAGCGTCAGCGGTTTTTCCACCTCGCCCCAAACACGGAATCTCCAGGTTTCAAGGTCAACTCGCGGTAATGGTCCATAATGGAGGACCGGAAAGCGCGCGGTCAGGTATTGACCCGGAGGCGTTCGTTTTTTGGTTTCATTATCTACTTTTCGGAACATGTTGTCTCCTATAGGCTTGAAGAATCACCGGGCTTCAGCAAGAGAACTCGCGTTTCGGTTTCTGCCTCAACGCGTTCTTTCCAGGCTTGCGGATCCTGGGCAATCAGTTCCCAGGTGTTGAAGTGGACCGGCACTACCAACTTTGGTTTTAAAAGTTTCACTGCCCTAAGCGCGTCGTCCGGACCCATGGTGTAGTTATCGCCGATCGGTATGACCGCCAGATCGATTCCCTCATCACCGATCAATTGCATGTCACCAAACAAACCGGTATCGCCAGCGATATAGATTTTCTTGCTGTCCGGAGTGGTTAGCAGGAAACCAGCCGGGTTGCCCCCATAGCTGCCATCAGGAAGGGCGGAGCCATGTTGAGCAGGAGTCAGTTTCAGGTAGCCAAAGGGATATTGATAGCCACCACCGATGTGTTGGGCGTGAACTTTGAGACCTTTGTTGCGCAGCCAGGAGCAAATTTCAGAATTGCTGATGCACAAAGCACCTGTTCGTTTAGCAATCGAAGGCGCATCTGCCAAATGATCGCCATGACCATGGGTGATGAGAATGTAATCAGCATCCACTTTTTCCGCGCTCATGGTTGCAGCAGGGTTGCCAGTAAAATAGGGGTCGATCAGGATTTTATATTCATCCACTGTTAAGCCGTGGGTTGCGTGCCCGTACCAGGTGAAAATCGTTTCCATTGCGTCCTCCACAATTAATTATAGCGGTTTTGGTTGAGGGTTTTGGAGCTTGTGATAGCAATATTTTGTCATCCTGCAATTTGTCATCCTGAGTGATAGCGAGGACTCTTCGGTATTTCCGAAGAAGATTCTTCACTTCGTTCAGAATGACAAGATACAAGATGACAAGTATGAAATGACAGGAAACAGAAAGACAAGACCTATAAGATTTCCAATTTCGCCATGGAGGCAATCAGTGCTTTGAGACCATGCCCTTCAAAATAGACTTCCACGGTTTCATCGCCTTGCTCTAATTTACTGTTTTTGACCACACCGCGACCGTAAGTTGAATGGCTGACCTGCATACCGCTTTTAAACCGCGTGTTGGCAGGCTTATCCATAGGTACAGGTGTATTGCGCAGCCAGGAGGGTGTTTCCCAACGGGAGGGTTCCCGACCCCAACTATTGGTGTTGCGGCGGGGTTGGGCGTAGATATCCTGCTGCACCAGTTCGGAGGGCAGGTCCTTCAGGAAGCGTGAAGGGACGGTGTCCTCATAGGTGCCATAAGGGCTGCGGCGCCTAAGCGCGCGGGTGAGGGTCAGTTTTTTACGGGCTCGAGTGATACCGACATAAAGCAAGCGCCGCTCCTCTGCCAGGTCTTCTTCTTCATCACGAGCGCGGCTGTGAGGAAGCAGCATCTCATCCAAGCCCACAATGTAAACCCGGTCAAATTCAAGCCCTTTGGCAGCGTGCAGGGTAAGCATGGTGGGGGCGTCCAGTTCGTCAGGCAAGGTGTCTTGATCTGCAACGAGCGCCATCGCTTCAAGGAAGTCTTGCAATCCGCGGGTTTCATATTCCATTACCACAGCACGCAACTCGAGCAGGTTCTCCCAGCGGTCCAGCCCCTCCTCGCTTTTATCCTGTATAAAACTCTGGTAATCCGTATCAGAAATGATTCGGTCAAAGAGGATGCTCAGCGTGTTCTCCTGGGCAACATGACGCCAGTTGATTAGTAAGTGGGCAAACCGGACAAGTTTATCGCCAGACCTGCCCAACTCTGCCAGGTCAGGGTGGCTGGGACGGATCATATCAATCAGGGTCTCACCCATGCTCAGTCCGTTCTTTTGGGCCAGCTCGGACAGACTCTGGATGGTCTTGTCACCAATCCCACGAGGAGGCAGGTTGATCACCCGGCGAAGGCTGATTTCGTCCATCGGGTTGTAAACCAGGCGCATAAAGCCGATCATATCGCGTACTTCCTTGCGACCGTAAAACCGTTGTGCTCCCACCAGGCGGTAGCTGATGCCTTCGCGACGGAAAGCCTCTTCCAGAATTCGGCTCTGTGCGTTGGTGCGGTACATGATGGCAAATTCGCTCGGGTTACGCCCTGAACGGATGGCATCGCGAATGTCGTTGACGATCAGGTAGGCTTCTTCGCGGTCGTCCTCTGCTACAACCAGGCGGATCTTATCGCCCATTTGAGCCTTAGTGAAAAGCTTCTTGCGGGTACGGTTGCGGTTTTGGTCGATCACACCCATGGCACAGTCCAGGATGGTCTGGGTGGAGCGGTAGTTTTGCTCCAGCAGGATCACCTCGGCGTTTTTGAAATCGCTCTTAAAACGATCTAAATTGCGATAGTCCGCCCCGCGCCAACGGTAGATGGATTGGTCTTCATCGCCGACCACGTAAAGGTTTTTGTGTGTCCGGGCCAGGTTGCGAAGGATTGAATATTGCGAGAAGTTGGTATCCTGGAATTCATCCACCAGGATGTGTTCGAACTTGTGCGCATAGGTATCTCTCACGACCGGATAATTATCGAAAAGCTGGTTGGTATAGACCAGCATGTCGTCAAAATCCATGGCATTATTTTGAGCCAGACGCTGCTGGTAGATCGCAAAAAGTCGTTTGACCTGTTCGTCACGGAAATCTTTGACCGTGTAGTTTTCAGG
>JBCFBG010000033.1:0-3650 GCA_038562515.1 Anaerolineaceae bacterium | reverse complement strand
GGCTATTGCTTACGAGATAAACGGAATGGTGCAAGACCATTCCCTACGGCGTGTTCGAAGACTCTAAACCATGCAAGCCCATTCCCTATGTTGTGATCCTCAATGTGGAATAGCCTAAAAACATTATCAAAAAGCTGTTGCTGATAAAATTTATGTATGGAGAAACCAATTCGCAAACTCCCACGAATGAAAGGTTTTGATTATTCCCAAGAAGCTGCTTACTTTGTTACTATCTGTAGTTTTGAGAATAAGCCAATTTTCGGAGAAATTTCGAAAATTGGTGGCGTAAATGTTTTCTTTCCAACCAGAATTGGTGAACTGGTTCAGGAAAATTTTTTCAGATTACCAGAGAGATTTACTGAGTTTGAGTTAATTCATTTCTCCCTTCTACCCAATCATCTCCATTTTCTTACAATGAAGAAAGAAATGGATAGTAGTAAAGTGAAGAACCTTTCCGAATTTATTGGCACATTTAAATCGCTCTCAGATAGAGCAGTAAGAAATGAATTATCAATAACCAGAATTTGGCAGAAATCATATCATGATCACATTATTCGAAATGAAATAGATCTTCAAACTCATTGGTTATATATTGAAGAAAACGTGGATCGGTGGGGCGAGGATGAGTATTTTTTGTGATCAAATAAGTTATTTAGCGTAGGGAAGGGGCTTGACCCCTTCCGTGGTGTGATAATGAACGGAATGGCACAAGGCCATTCCCTACGAGGGTGACATTCGAAGAGGCGGAATGGTACACCCATAAAGGATAATAGAGGCGATTCTCAACGGGATAACCGGAATGGTGCAAGACCATTCCCTACGACGGTTACATTTGAAGTGGCGGATTGGCACTCCCTTGCAGGGCATTAGCAGCCATTCCTTAGGAGAAAATCAACATTCTTAAAATACCCAAAATGAAGCCAGCAAGGACAAGGACGAAGGGTTGGGCTTTGGTAAAAAGCAAAACAGCCAGCCCGGCAAGCAGCACCAGAATCGTCCAGACATCCACCAAGGCGTTTTGAGCCAGGCTGATGCAGACAAAAAAGATCAAGGCGACAACAGCCGGGTTGATGCCTTTGAGAAAGCTGCTGGTGAGATGATTTTCACGCATTTTCTTTACCAGGGGTGCTGTTGCGGCGACAATGAGGAAAGAGGGCAAGAAAACGCCAAGTGTCGCAGCAGTGGCACCGCCAAAACCGCCGGCAATGTAGCCAACAAAGGTGCTTGCAGAAAGAACTGGTCCGGGTGTGATTTGACCCAGCGCGATGGAATCGGTCAGTTGTTGCGTTGTGAGCCAACTGAAACGATTGACTACATCCTCTTCAATCAATGCAAACAAAACCAGGGAAGAACCGAATAATACCGAGCCGGTTCGGAAAAAATAGATAAAAATATTCCAGAAAGTCTCTTTCCCTTGCTCAGCGACTTTGCCAACAAATTCTGCAATGGCAGGCAAAGGCAGAAAAGCTAACAGCATTTGTGTTGGTGGCACACCGTTTTCCCATTTAACCATGACGTGATGCAAGAGGATACCTACCACTCCACTACCTATCAAAATGATCGCTTCGTTGACCCCCAAAAGCTTCGCGGCTACTGCCAGGGCAAAAATCAGTATCTGTTTCCAGCCATTAAAACTGGTCTTGCCGATGCGCCAGGTGGTTTCAAGCACGATTGCCAGCACCAAAGGGTTAAGCATGTAGAAAATGCCTTCAATTTGCGGTAAACCGCCATAGGTCATGTAGATCCAAGCGAAAAGTAAGCTGAAAGCAAATGCGGGAACGATGAAGCCAAGCCCGGCGACGATCAAACCAGGATAACCGGCACGCACATAGCCAACATGGTAGCAGGTCTCGCTGGCGTTAGGACCGGGGATTATGTTGGCGGCGGCAAGCAGGTCCAGAAAGTGCTCTTCGGTAATCCATTTCTTCTTACGCACGAACTCGTTTTCCATCATAGCGATGTGAGCTGTGGGAGCGCCAAAACTAGTCAATCCAATTTTCAACGTAGCCAGAAATAATTCAATCAGACGGATTTTGAGGGGTAGCTGGCGTGCGTTCTCAGCATCAAGATCTACCTCTGGTAAAGTGGCGTGTTCTTCGGGCGGAAGGTCAGAAATACGCTGGTCTTCGTTCATAAGGCAACAACCAGTAAGGGCAGCGCAAGCAGCAAATTCTCGATTACCAGGCGGGGGTTGAGATTGACATCCAGGTTTGCCAATGCCTTTTCGTGATCTTTGAGTATCTTTTCAATTTGCCTGGAAGAGATCAATTGAGCGCTGTCATTAATGCGTTGCTCATGGTCAATATTCACCAGCGGAATATCAGCCCTTTCGTGTCGGATCATGACATCCCGCCAAAAAGTCAGCCAGGTGGAGATTAGAAAAACAAATTGCTCCCGGGATGCTCCCTTGCGTTGTTGAAGTCTTTCAACATATTGGAGACGCTCGCGCAGGCGGCTGTTTAGCAGATCACCTAAATCGGACAGCGCCTCGTCATAGGCATCCAGCAAATCTTGGTTTTGATCAAAGCTTAAGGCTGTGCCAGCACGTCCACCAGCAAGATGAGCAAGGCGTTTTGCCTTGGTAGGGACGATGTTTTTCTCATTCAGAAGGAAGGCTTCGAGAGTCTCGACCGAAGAAGGGCGCAGGCGGAGTACCTCACAACGCGAGGCAATCGTTTCGAGCAAGCTTTCTTTGGCATCAGCGGTCAATATCAGGATCGCTTTGGAGGGGGGCTCTTCCAGCGATTTTAGCAGTGCGTTCGATGCGCCAATCGTAGCGCGTTGGAAATCCGGGATGAGCACCATCCGGTAAGACGATTGGTAGGGCGCCAGTGCCAGCGTCTGTTGCATTTCACGGATCTGATCAATTTTTAGGTCCTTGGAGCCTTCACCAACGTGTAAGGTCATCAGGTCTGGGTAGCGCTTTTCATCGATCTGCCGGCAAGCCAGGCATTTGCCGCAAAACTCACCTTCTGACGGTGGGTTCTGGCAATTGATGGTTTTCGCGAAGGCTAAAGCCAAGGTTTCTCTGCCGACACCATCTGGTCCTGTGATCAGGTAGGCATGGCGGGTATTCCCAGGCTTGGAGTGGTTCTTGAGAAAGCTAATGGCGGTTTCGTGACCGAGCAAGTTCCATGGCATGCCTCGATTTTAACACGTAACAACCAGCCGGACTTAAATTGACGGTATGCCAATTCCTAATTACCTCTCATCTCAGATTGATTGTTGGGGGAAAACGATTAAAATAGATGAAACCCAATAAATCTGATAAGCCCAATCTGATCTCCATCAATCTCAATTCGAGCACATAGATGCCTTATAATTGAACGGTCTTTTAAATACTAGGAGTTAATAATTTATGAGTGAAAAACCTAATCAAGTAATCAAGAATGCCGAAGATGTGCTTAATGTCTCCTGGCATGCTCTCCAGGCAGATGAAGTGCTAGAAAACTTGGATGTTCCCGTAGAAACGGGTTTGAGTGGCGCCGAGGTGAAAGCACGGATTGAGAAGTTCGGTTACAACGAACTTCAAGAACAACCCGGCAGAACCTTCTGGCAAAAACTATGGGAGCAAATCAACAGCTTTGTGATCTGGCTGCTTATTGGCGCAGCGGTCATCTCTGCTGTCCTGGGTGACTGGGTGGAAGCAG
>JBCFBG010000094.1:0-2943 GCA_038562515.1 Anaerolineaceae bacterium | reverse complement strand
CCAAACATGGTACCGTGATCGGTCAGAGCCAACGCGTTCATACCCAATTCTTTGGCGTACTTGACCAAATCTTTTGGACTGGCAAGACCATCCAAAACGGAGTAAGAAGAGTGAACATGTAGATGAACGAATGACACGATTGGCTATATTATCCCTTTAAGGTTTTTCCTCACCCGTACTAGCAGTAAAAATGAACTAAATGCTGATTTTGGTGAGATTTAAGTATAGCATAGCGAGTTGCAGGAAGTCGAAAACTTTACCTTAGGGTACAAAATTTAAGATTGGTCTCGTCCGCTGACGAGACTAATTCAACTTCATCGAATGGGGTTTTAGAGTTGTTAACCGATAGGGTTTTGTCTCGAAAAAACCGGATGACCGCGGAATTCGATTAGGTTTTTCAAGTCACTAATGATAAAAGTGTCCCGTTCGTGGATCATATTCTCTTCGGAGATCTGGCGGTTAGCGCGCATGGCATCTCCCAAAAATCCAAACATGATCAGTGTGATCCCTGCCACCAGGAACGTTCCACCAATCGTCACCGATTGGATAAAGCGCGAACCTTGATCAAGGAAGAAGTAGTAAACCAAAAAACGCCCCAACAGAATCGCGCCGATTAGAAACAACAATCCACCGATGGAAAGGAAGGTGCGCAGAGGTTGGTAAAGCACATAAGAACGAATGATTGCGCCTCCCTGCTTCCAGATAAAATTGAAAATGCCTTTATGTAATCGAGATGCTCTTGTGGCCGGGTTGGTCTCGATCGGTACGCTTTCGATTTTCATCAGTCCTTTACCGGCTTGGATGAGTGTTTCCAGAGTATAAGAATAGGGGTTGTAAACTTGCAAACGCAGCGCGGCATAACGCGAAAACGCGCGAAAGCCGCTGACCGTATCTGGGACTTTGGTGTTCGACACTTTCCGGATCACCGAGCTGCCCAAGTGTTCCATCGCCCGCTTGAAAGGGGAAAAATGCTTGTTTTCGAGGGTCTGACGGTCACCTATAACCAGGTCAGCCCGACCCTGTAGGAGCGGCTCGATCAGCTTGCCGATCTGGTTGCCGGGATATTGGTTGTCTGCGTCGGTGTTGACGATGATATCAGCACCCAATGCCAAACAAAATTGGATACCATCAATAAATGCTTTGGAGAGCCCACGGTTTCTGCGGTGTCTTAAGACGTAATCCACGCCGTTCTCCAGCGCAACTTTGGACGTAGTATCCGTGGAACCATCATCTACCACCACGATCACAATTTCATCCACACCCGGAAGCTGGCGGGGCAACTCTGCTAAAACCGCAGGCAAATGCTCCGCTTCGTTATAGGCCGGGATTTGGATCGCTAATTTCATGATTAACAATTGTACGCTAACTTTTGAGTGTTGAAGGGAATTCGATTGATGGAAACCCCGTCATCGTGAGGTGGCGAAGCCCGTAGGCCGGTTTCTGTTATTGAAACCGGCAAAGCATCTACCTTAAGCACTCCCAAAAATTTAGGGGAGGGTCTGTAGCCCCATTTCTGGGGCGTACCGGGGTGAGGGTTGCTTCATTATTCACAGCAGAGTAAATGAAACTGCAGATTGCCACGCTACTTTTCTGCAATTCATCGGTCAATTCAATGCCAACAACAAGGGCTCGCAATAACGAACATTCAACATCGCATACATAGCGGTCATCGCGAGCGCAGCGAAGCGATCTCTTTCAAGTTTCACCTTCAAAAAACAACCCTCCGATTTTATGGTATTAATGGAACATGCATAAAAACAAGAGACCCCTGCTTCTGCTCTTGCTGTTGACCCTGGCGATAATGCCAATGCAATCGGTTCGGGTCAATGCAGAACAAAATTCGGCACCCCACGCCCAGGTGGCTGCTTATGAGTTGATTTCTGCGATGAACGTGCTGCGAATGGGTAATGGTTTGCCGGCTTTGATCGAAAACGCCACCATTAACGCCGTCGCCCAGGCGACTGCCCAAATCATGGCGGACCAGCAACTTTCCTGGCACATTGGCGATGTGGCTGGCCGCATTTCGGCTGCTGGATACGGTGCCGGTGCCAAGGTTTATGCCACCGAAAACTTCGCTTATGCGGCCGGCGGCACGATCGATCAAATTATGCTGATGTGGGCAGACTATGACCATATGCGTCCTGCTACCACAGCAAGCTATTGCCATGTAGGGGCTGGTGCGGCTACTGATTCAAGAGGCTTTACTTATTATATTCTCCAGGCTGCCTATATCTCAGGCGCCGCCTGCGATTCAACCCCACCCACTGGCGGTGGAGGACAACCTGGCCAACCTCCCGCCGGCTGGGGTTATGTTACGCCGGTCGAAAAAGTGGAATTGAATGAAGACGGTAATTACGTCCACGAAGTCAAAACCGGGCAGAGCCTGTGGTCCATTGCCGTGGCTTATGGCGTAACCATCAAAGAAATCCTGTCCTGGAACAACTTGCCAGACAGTTACGTGCTCTGGCCAGGAGACAAACTAACCATTGCTGGACCAGAATCGAGAGCTCTGGTTACTCCAACGGCTCTTGGAAATGTGAGCGTGGCTGCTCCAGAACCGGATGGACGCATTGTTCACGAAGTTCAGGTGTACCAATATCTTTCGACAATTGCTAACGCCTATGGCGTCAGTATAGATACCATCCTTGCACTCAATTACCTGAAAGTCGACACACCGCTGTCGATTGGGCAAAAACTGCTCATTCGCGGACCAGATCAAACCCCCACGCCAACGCCGCTGCCGCTAACACCGCTGCAAAAGCTTACGCCAGGAGCAGATGGAAAGTATTATCACAAAATTGGCGATGGACAAAACCTGGAGTGGATTGCGAATCTGTATGGCATCTCGTTAACGGATTTGATGGCGTGGAATTACTTAAACGCTTCCAGCATCATCTATCCCGGGCAGCTGCTCTTTTTGGACGTCACTCCCCCGCCCACGCT
>JBCFBG010000032.1:0-25633 GCA_038562515.1 Anaerolineaceae bacterium | reverse complement strand
CAACTGCAACGATGATGAAGCTGGTTTTAACTTGATTTTCGATGGTTGGGTGTAACAGTGCTTGAATTGCCAGGGTAAGCCCCATCGATAAGTTGATAAAGAATAAATACTTCTTGTTCATCGTTACGCTTCTTCCCAAGAGAACTCTGGCCATTGTTGGTGCAAGAATTGTACATTAGAAACTTTCATCACGGGATGATCAACGATGGTTCCCTTTTCTCTAAAATTGGTTTGTTTTTATCACAGTAAACAAAAACCGGGAAGCCATTGCTTCCCGGTTAGAGTTCATTAATTATGGTTTATGACATTGTCAGCGCCATAACAGCCTTTTGGGCGTGCAGGCGGTTTTCGGCTTCGTCGTAGACCACAGAATTAGGTCCATCAATGACTTCATCGGTGACTTCGATATTGCGATCGGCGGGTAGAGGATGCATGTAAATGGCATCAGATTTTGCCAGTTCAAGGCGACGCTGGTCCATAATCCAATCGGTATACGTATCCTGGAGGGCTTTACCTTTGATTGGGTCATCAGTGGTCATCAGCGGACCCCAGCTCTTGGCATAGATCACGTCGGCGTCTTTCATGCCTTCGTCCATATCGTGAACGATCTCGAAAGAGGTGCCCCATTTTTTGGCTTCATCGGCAGCTTGCTGCTCGATTTTGGGCATGAGGGGGAATTCTTTGGGGTAAGCCAGGGTCACATCCATGCCAAAGCGCGGCATCTGGATGATCAAGGATTGCGGCACGGAAATAGGTTTTAGGTAAGAGGCTGCATAAGCCCAGGAGACAACGATCTTTTTCTTCTTTAGATCGCGACCTTTCTTTTCCATGATGGTCATTAAGTCAGCCAGGCACTGGAAGGGATGATAGACATCGCACTGCATATTCAGGACTGGTACACGGCAATTGCGTGCAACTTCGTTCAGGTAGTCATTGCCAATTTTCCAGTCACAGTGGCGAATTGCGATACCGTCAAAATAGCGTCCATAGATCTCTCCGATTTCTTTGGCGGTGTCGCCGTGGGAGATCTGGGTGGTCTTACTCTCGATGAAAGCGCCGTGACCGCCCAGCTGGGCAATGCCGGCTTCGAAGGAGCCGCGTGTGCGGGTGCTGCTGAAGAAAAAGAGCATTGCCAACACCTTGTCGCGCAGGTAGGCATGGGGCTCATTCAGAGCGCGCTTGCGCTTGAGGTCCCAGGCAACTTCTAAAACAGTTTCAACTTCTTCTTTTGAAAAATCCAGATCACCGATCAGGTCTCGTCCATGTAAAAAGGTTTGCATTTGTCTCTCCTTGAGGTTTCTTATTCTTGATTATACCCATCAATACATTCTTTGACTATAAAGGAAATCGTATTTTTTTTTTCAAAATTTCACCACAATAAAGCAAACAAAATTTTTGAAAAAAAGAGCTGTCGACGATTGACAGCTCTTTCAAATTGATCAGAAGTCTCTACGGAATCAGGCTTGGCAAGATGGCATAGAACTCGGTAGCTTTGACCATGTCGTTCAAATCCACGCTGTCCATCACTGTGTGAGCGGTGACTTCATCGCCAGGTCCAAAACCAATCGAGGGAATGTTGGCTTTACCTGCCCAATAGATGCCATTGGTGCTGAAAGACCATTTGCTGGCTGGTTTATAGTCCAGACCAATTAATTCCCGTGCCTGCAAACCTGCTTGCACTAAACCGTGGTCTTCATTAAGCGCCCAGGCAGGGAAGTATTTATCCACCGGGAACACAAAACCTGTATATGAGGGCTCTTCGTAGAACAGTGCTTCGACTTTGACGCGGTCTTTGCTTTCTTCAGGGATCAAAGCCTCCACCTGTGCGATCGCGTCTTCCTTGCTCTCTCCAAATGTCATACGCCGATCGATAAAGATAACGGCCTCATCCGGTACCGCGTTGATGCTGGGGGTTTGCACCTTCATGTCAGAAACTGTGATTTTGCCATGCCCAAGGAAGGGATCGTCCCCAAGTTGTGGCTCCAAATCGCGAATGCCTGCGATAACAGGTAAAAGCAGGTAAATCGCATTAATGCCGACATGGTTGCTGGCAGCATGCGCTGAAACACCCTTGGCAGTTACCTTGAGTTCAATACGACCTTTGTGTCCGCGATAGACCTGCATTTTAGTCGGTTCACCAATGACCACAAAATCAGGGCGGATACCTGGGTCAACTTCTACAAAGGTGTTGGGAGCAATGCCATCACACCATTCTTCCATATTGCCAAAATACCAGGCAGTCCAGCCATCCAGCAAGCCCAGGTCACGGGCGAAAGCCATGCCATAGACCATTCCAGGGGTCGAACCTTTCTCGTCACAAGCCCCACGAGCATAGAGAACGCCATCCTCTACTTTACCCTCAAAAGGATTCCACTGCCATTCTTCAGGGTCGCCAACGCCCACAGTATCAATGTGGGAGTCGAATACAATGGTGCGAGATCCATTGCCAATTCGTCCCATGATATTGCCCATTTTATCGAAACGGACTTCATCAAATCTTAGTTTTCGCATTTCTTCAGCAATGCGTTCACCGACCGGACCGATCAGGGATTCAACGCTGGGGATTGCGCAAATTTCGCGCATAAATTGGACGATATTCGTTCTATTTTCTTCCGTCTTTTGTTGAAGTTGTTTCAAGATTTCTTGTGAGGTCATTCATTCTCCTTTGTTATGTACCTGGTCTGAATCCCGCCAGGAAGGCATTATAATAATTTCAGAAAAATCACCTATGTTTCCAATTTTAGAAAGTGAGCAAGCATGGATATCTTATCATCAAAGACAGGTACCGGCAATTTATTTAGAAAGCCTGAGATGAATTGGGGCGTTCTCAGCACAGCCCGCATGGCCGAGCAAGTTATCCCAGCCATAAGAGCGACCAGGCATAATCATGTTGTTGCGGTTGCCAGCCGCGATTTGACCCGCGCACGCCAGTTTGCTGACAAGATGCAGGTGCCGGTAGCATATGGAAGCTATGATGAGCTTTTGGCTGACCCAACCATCCAGGCTGTATACATACCCCTCCCGAATAACGACCACAAACCCTGGACCATCAAAGCTCTTCAGGCTGGCAAACATGTTTTAGTCGAAAAACCATTTGCTCTCAATTCGGATGAAGCCCAGGAGATGGTTGGTGTATCGGTTGAGAAGTCCCTGGTTTTGATGGAAGGTTTCAACTACCGTTACCATTCCCGTATCCAGAAAGCATTGGAAACGATCAAAAAAGGGGAATTGGGGAAATTACGCTTTATTCATTGTAGTTTCAGCTTTCCACTGGATAACCCGGATGACTTTCGCCTTGTTCCTGCCCTGGGAGGCGGAGCGCTGTATGACCTGGGCTGTTACTGTGTTGATTTCCAACGGTTGGCGGTGGGTCGCGAACCATTGTCAGTGCAAGCCAATTACCATGCTGGTGGTTCCGGTGTGGACCTGCAAATGCAAGTCACGCTCGATTTTGGAGACCAGATTTATGGCAGTTTTGAAGTTGCTCTGAATGCCGCCTATCAAAACTTAGTTCGGGTAATCGGCACAGAAAAAGTGATGACCCTCGATTGGGCTTTTACAGGGAAGGACAAAAATGTCTCCATCGTCATTGAACGAGGGGATGAAGTTCAAAAGGTCAATTACCGCCCTGAAGACACCTCCAGAAAATTAATCGAACATTTCTACGAAGTTGTGATCAGGAAAGAAATTGCCCTTTACCCCCTGGCAGAATCGGTTAAAAATATGGCAGTTATCGACGCAATATTCCAATCAGCCGTTGATAAAGGGAAAGTGGTATCCCTTAACAATTAATAAAGAGAGAAAATTATTATGCAAGATACAAAAACATCTGAAAATGACAACAATAGCCCTGCCCATTTTAAAGTAGGTCAATGGTTGCTGCCCTTTATTTTAATTATTGCAATCATTATTTTGCTTTACTTTATTCGGACAAATCCTGTAAACGAACCTTCGATAAAGATTCCTTTTGAATCTACTCTTGAACAAATCGTGGGCTTTACAATTTTGATCTGTGAAGCGGCTGCAACCCTGATAGTGGGAATCTCTGCTATTCAAGTGACTTACAATTTTCTTCGGGGATTGGTTGATAAGAGCTATTCGAGGAAACTCCGGTCGTCCGAACGTTTAAGACTACGATTGGGGCATCGCCTTAGTCTGGCTCTCGAATTTGCGGTAGCTTCAGACATTTTGCGCCTGACAATTTCGCCTTCATCATCGGACTTAATGTTCCTGATCATTATCATCCTTTTACGTTTCTTAATGAACTTCTTCCTGGAGGACGAGTTTGCAACCATCAAAGCTACCGGTAAATATCCAGACCTTGAATCTTGTGATTCCGATGATGGATTATGAGGTAAAGAAATAACAGAAACATCATGGGTTGCCAGTTTTCTGGGTAAGAAGAAAGCAGTAGTAAAATAATCTTGAAACTGTAAACTATTCTAGTTGTCAATTACCTATTATAGCCAGCACGTTATGTGATTCTGGCTGTTTTCTATTGGAGTAGAGACTGGAATTGATGGTGGAGGAAAAATGGAAAATTCTGAAGCATTGAGCCGAATACTGAAAGAGGTCGACCTTGCCACGCAGGCATACGAAAAGGCGTATTCAGATGCTCAACAAACCAGTTCTTTAGCTCAAAAAGAATTAAAAGCTAGAATTGAACAAGCTGAAACGAAAGCCACTTCGCAAGCACAACAGCTCTGGATAGCTGCTCAAGAAAAAATCAATCAAGATCTTGCGACACTGAATGAAAATGATGAAACCGAGGAAATCCTGAAACAAGCCAATAAAAAGTTGAACGAGGTAGCTCAAAAGTTGCTTCTGGCATTGATAGAAGGGTAGAAAAAATAAAAATGGCAGGGGCCAGCACTTATGGTGTTGTAAATGTCAGGGTTAGAGCGTCAAAGGCTCAATTACTGTCTTCGGCTACGTACATGAAGCTTTTAGCATGTCACGATATCAGAGCAATTACTTTGCAATTACAGGAAACTCATTATTCAAAATATCTGGTTGGAGTAGATCCTCAAACCATAACATCAAGAAAACTAATTTGGAAAATCCGGCAACGCATTCCAGAAAAATTTCAAACAATTCGTGATAATTTACCCAAAAATAGCCAAAATTTTATGGACCTCATTTTTAGGTGGTATGAGCTTCATAATCTAAAAACCGTCTTGCGTGGAATAAATTATTCGAGTAATTGGAACACAATTAAATATTTGCTGGTTCCATTGGGAGAATATAAGAGTTTACCCTTTGAACTAATGGTTGCAAGTGGATCAATCGATAATGCAGTATTGATGATAAAAGATAGTAAATATTACACAACTCTGATGACTGCCAGACACCGCTTTTTACAGGAAGAAACCCTTTTTCCCGTTGAAGTCCTGTTAGATTTGGAATACTGGCAAACGGTTTGGGACGAAATCAAGAATTTACCTGAGGCTGACCAGAAGGTTGTACGACCAATCATAACGAAAATTATTGAGCGTAATGATTTAATTTGGGCGGCTCGTTACAGATATTTTTATCATCTTAGTGAGTCTGAAATCATAAACTACACATTAGGAATTGGTACCAAAGTAAATGACAAAATCATTCGACAGGTAGCACGAGGAAAAAACCTGGCAGATGTGATCAGTGAGATTTACCCCAATCTTGCTGATAAAGTTTCCTCATCAGGCGGTGAGGGGCAACAATTGAGCCAATGGGAAGTAGAACTTACTCGTGAAATTGACCGAGTTTGCTACTCAGCTTTTTCAGCTCAACCTTTCTCATTAGCGCCATCGTTAGCTTATGTATTGATGCTTGAATATGAAATTCAAGACCTGGTCCTGTTGATAGAAGCGAAGACGTCAAGCATAGCTTCCGAGAACTATCTGCCTTATCTGATTCATCCAGGTCGTAACTGAAAGCGAGATTATTAGACATGCCACTTTTTAAACCTGAGAAAATGGTTCGGGTGGAAATTGATTTCCCCCGACGTTACATATATGATGTTACGAAGACAATCGCGCAAATCGGTTACTTTCAACCTGAGGATATTTCGACCATTGACAATCGCAAGGATCCTTTAGTAGATGTTGACTTGTTCGAAACGGGGGCTAAATTATCAGGTTTAAAAGCCGATTTGACAGCAACGATGACCAGGTTGGATATACCTATCCCTGATGACGTACCTGCAGATCTTAAGATGATCGAGAACCCAGACATAATCAATAAAAGGCTTGAGATAATCAAAGAAGAGGTACAGCGACTTTCGTTAGAAACTGATGAAATTAGAAAAAAGATCGAAGAGAAACAAGGCACTCTAACATTGTTACAACCATTCAAGGAATTGGAATATGATTTAAGTGCTTTGAGGAATAGGAGATACCTCTACTCTATTCTAGGTATTATGCCAACCAACCATATTGATCGGTTCAGGCAAAGCCTTTCCCAAATCCCTTACGTTCTACTGGAAGAACAACAATCGAACAAAAAGACACAGGTTCTTTTGCTCGGTCCACGTAATCAACGGGATTTTATGATCCTTACCGCCAAAAGTGCCTATGTTGAAACTTTGGACATCCCAGATGATGTAAAAGGATCTTTACCTGAGATAATTAAATCAACTGAACAAGAAGTAGAGCAATTAACTGAGGAACTGGCTCTCCGTGAAGAGCAGAAAAAAGCTTTACAGATAACAAATGCCAGTCGCCTGAAAACCTGGTATTCGCAGGTGCAATATAGCAGCAAGCTATACGATATTATTTCGTTTTACGGACATTTACGGGATAGTTTTTTAGTGGCAGGTTGGGTTCCAGCCAAGAATCAGGATGAATTTCTTGATTTGCTTTCCAATCTGAGCCCTGATATTTTGGAGACTGTAAAATCGGAAAGTGAACTTGATGTGAATACCACCCCGCCAGTCGCTTTGGAATTCCCCAGGCAGTTGCGAGGGTTCCACAGACTTGTAACAATTTATTCAACTCCTTGGTACAAAGAAATCGACCCAACCCTTCTTGTAACGATTACGTTTCCTCTTCTGTTTGGGGCAATGTTTGGTGATCTTGGGCAAGGCGCAGTTTTAGCTCTTGCAGGGTTACTTCTTAGCAGTCGAAAGATTAAGAAACTACTACGCCTGGCAAATTTTGGTTGGGTGTTGACTGCTTGTGGCGTGGTTTCAATGGTCTTTGGTGTTCTCTATGGCAGCGTTTTTGGTTTTGAGGAGATAATTGAGCCTGTTTGGATCTCCCCTCTGAATGACATAATGAGATTGTTAATCACTACTCTGGCTGGTGGAGCTTTGCTGCTGACAATGGCAGACATTCTCTCCATCATCAATGCAGTAATACGCAAGGATTGGGTGGGAATGGTTTTTAGTGGGAAAGGGATTGCTGGACTGTTGTTGTATTGGTCTTTAATCGGTTTACTTTTGTCAATGGTCTTACCTGCAATTGCTATCCCAAAGGCTGTTTTTGTTATTTTGATCATTGTGTGTGTATTGATGATGATGTCCGCAGAGTTTTTGGATCACCTCTTTCATGACAAAAGACCCTTATTCAAGGGTGGTTTCCTGCTCTACTTTATCACAGCATTTTTTGAATTGTTTGAAATGTTTATCAGTTTCCTTTCTAACTCTTTATCATATGTGCGTGTAGGGGCCTTCGCGGTAGCTCATGCCGGTCTAAGTCAGGTGGTCATGATCCTGGCGAAAATGGTCAGTCCGGTTCACGGTGTCGGTTACTGGATCGTAATTATCCTGGGAAATCTGTTTATCATCGGTTTTGAAGGGATGATTGTAGGTATTCAAACCCTCAGGCTTGAATATTATGAATTCTTTAGTAGATTTTTTCGCGGCGGAGGTACTCGATACCAACCACTGCATATCTCAGATAAGTAAAAAAGGAGCATTAAAAAATGACAAAACTATACTATTTATCGATATTATTACTTGGATTGGTTCCATTAATTCCTGCTTATATTTTCTTTCACCGAAACCGTCGGGCTGACTTGGTAAGTGCGAGTAAGAAATTATTCTTAGGACTAAGTGGCGCTAATGCTCTAATTGGACTGATTGCTGTGTCTCTTGGCGTGATTTGGTTGATGACGCCTCAAAAAGTTGAAGCGGCTCAATTGACACAAACTGCAGCTGGCTCAGACGCCTATGCCTCCATTGGCGCAGCTCTCTCGACTGGATTAGCAGCAATTGCCGCGGGATTCGCCGTGTCAAACACAGGCTCAGCAGCTATTGGCGCCATCTCAGAGAAACCGGAACTGTTTGGTCAATCATTGATTTTTGTTGGCTTGGCTGAAGGAATTGCCATCTACGGAATGTTGATTTCATTCCTGATTTTGAACAGATAACCTATGAAAGTCAGGATAATTGGTAACAGTTTGGCAGTCCAGGGATTCCAATTGGCAGGAATCCGTGGTTGGGTTGTTGAAAGTACTCAGCAAGCACAGGTGGCTTTCGATGAGGCTAAAAACCATCCAGATCTTGGAATCGTTTTAGTTACCAGTGATGTGGTCAAGTTGGCTAAAGAACAATTTTTAGAACTTATCTTACATAGCGAAACGCCATTATTTGTGGAAATTCCAAGTCGAAATTCAGATCCGACAGATTTAAGTTCCCTTAGGGAGATTGTCGATGATGCGGTTGGAGTAAACAGCTAGATAGGAAAGCGGTATGAATCAAAATGATAATTTAAGCCTTTCGCGACAAGTGGAAACCCTGAGTGCCTACATCCAAAACATTAGTTCAAATGATGTTTCGACACTTCAGAGACAATCAAAAGCGAAAATTGATAGAGAGATTGAACAAGGTTACGATCAAATCCAGCAAATCGAAAAAAAGATTTTGGATGTGATGAAGAATAAAGCAGATCAAGCAATGATTGAGGCGAAGGCTAATTTTTTGTACAAACATAAAATTGAATGGTTAAACAAACGCGATGAACTGCTGAATCAAGTCTTCCAGCTTGTTGACCATAAATTCCAAGACTTTATCCTTACCGAAGAATATGCTGACGGGTTACTAAAGTTGATTGCAGAGGCGATAGAAAAAATTCAAAGTGACCAGATTGAATTGAGGTTTGATGAATATAGTGATAGGTTGATTAATGATGAGCAGCTTATTGAAATTGCCAAACAAACAGGACGTGATCTACGACGGGGAGATACTTTTGCCAACAATTATGGTGTTATTGCAGCAAGTATCGATGGTCGCTTAAGTTATGACAACACGCTCGAAGCTCGATTAGAACGAAAAAAACCAGAATTAAGAGTTCTTGCTTCACAAAGTCTTTTTGAGGTGAATCATGGATAACCCCATAGCGATTGTTACCTCAATCAATGGCCCTGTATTGCATGCCAGGGGAGAAAAAACTGTCCTCATGTCTGAATTGGTTGGTATTGGTGAAAACCGTCTTGTAGGTGAAGTGATTGGAATCAACCAAAGCGAAATAACCTTACAGGTATTTGAAGAAACATCGGGAATGAAGCCAGGAACTCCAGTCTACGGTACAGGAGCTCCTCTCTCAGTTGAATTGGGACCAGGTTTATTAACCGGGATATTTGATGGTATACAACGTCCCCTTCCTGCAGCTGAAGCCATGTATGGGTCGTTCATCGGTCCCGGCATGGTAATCCCCTCGTTAGATAGAGAGAAGAAATGGCATTTTACTCCCAGCGCTCAACCGGGCAACTTGATTGGATTCGGATTCGAATTAGGCTCAGTGCCTGAGACAGATCTAATCGTCCACCGCGTTCTCGTACCCATTGGGATAAGTGGTGAGTTGACCTGGTTGGCAGGTGAAGGCAACTTCACAATACTGGAGCCAATTGCCAGAATAAGGACGGAAACTGATGAAGTTGAAGTGACAATGATGCAGCGCTGGCCAGTGAGACAGCCTCGTCCCTCTGTTGAGCAACTTCCGAAGAACAAGCCTCTGGTAACTGGGCAAAGGGTTCTGGATAGTTTCTTCCCAATTGTTACGGGAGGTACAGCCGCTATACCGGGTGGTTTTGGTACTGGGAAGACGGTAACCCAGCACCAGATTGCCAAGTGGTCTGACGCTGACATTGTTGTATATATTGGTTGTGGAGAACGCGGTAACGAAATCACGCAGGTTTTGCAGGAATTCCCAAACCTTATCGATCCCCGGAATGGGCATCCATTGATTGAACGAACCGTGATTATTGCAAATACTTCTAACATGCAAGTTGCAGCTCGTGATGCAAGCATTTATACTGGCATTACGATAGCAGAATACTACCGTGATATGGGCTATGACGTAGCACTGATGGCCGATTCCACTTCCCGTTGGGCAGAAGCCATGCGAGAAATTTCAGGGCGGTTACAAGAAATGCCAGCACAAGAAGGCTTTCCAGCCCATCTCAGTTCCCGTCTGGCTGAATTTTATGAGCGAGCGGGAAGAGTAAAAACTTTGAGTGGACGTGAAGGATCAGTGAGCATTATTGGCGCGGTCTCTCCTCCTGGAAGTGACTTCTCTGAACCGGTTACACAGTATACGCGACAATACACCAGAATTTTTTGGGCTTTAGATAAGACTTTAGCATCTGCCCGTCACTTTCCGTCCATAAATTGGCTTAGTTCTCATAGTGAATACATTGATTCAGTCTCTGATTGGTGGCAAAAAGAAACAGGGTTTGACTGGCGCAGTTTACGCGCCCAGGCAATGGAGATTCTGACGGATCAAGATCATCTCAATCAAATCGTTCGCCTGGTAGGCCCGGATGCGTTACCTGATGAACAACGTCTTGTTCTCTTGACTGCTGATTTATTGACAACAGGTTTTCTTCAACAAAATGCCTTAGATGAAATTGATACATATTCTTTACCCAATAAACAGATAAGGATGCTTGCAATCATTTTGCGTTTCCATGAGCAAGCTCAAAAAATAATCAAACGTGGGGCTGTCATCGAGGCTTTTTATGGCCTTCCTATCGTCCATAGCCTTTTGACTATGAAAAATGAAATAAGCAATGATCATCTTGAAAAGTTTGACACCCTGGTTACGGAGCTGGATGAGCAGCTGGCTTCATTGGAGGAGAAATATCTATGAGTTCAATGAAAACCGGTGGTGTTAATGCCAAGGGTATCACTAAGCTTGAAGGGCCCCTGTTAGTTATCGAAGGTGTCGGACAAGTCATGTATGACGAAATTGTCGAAATAACTGGTCAGGATGGCATAAAGCGGCTTGGCAATGTTTTAGAAGCTGATGAACATTTTGCGGTTGTGGAAGTTTTTTCAGGCACAGGAGGGCTATCTGCAGAAGGTACTAGCGTACGCTTCACAGGGCGACCATTACATATCCCTGTTTCCAGGGAGATGCTTGGTCGGGTTTTCAATAGCTTCGCTGAACCCATCGATAATTATCCATGGCCAATTGCCAAAAAATTCATGGATATCAATGGTCAGATTATCAACCCTGCCTCTCGTGTTTATCCGGAGGATTACCTGCAAACAGGCATTTCCGCAATAGACATTATGAATACACTTATCATGGGTCAGAAACTCCCAGTGTTTTCAGGTGCGGGTCTACCTCACGATCAACTAGCCGCACAAATTGTCAGACAAGCTCAAATTGGTCAGATTGCTGGCTCAAAACAAGTCAATCAATCGGAATTCAGCATAGTTTTTGCAGCCATGGGTGTGAAACATGATGTAGCTGAATTTTTCCGCGAAGAATTCCTTCGCAGCGGAGCTCTTAATCGGGTTGCTATGTTCCTTAATATGGCTGATGATCCAACCATTGAAAGATTAATCACACCTCGATCAGCCTTGACTCTTGCTGAATACCTCGCATTTGAATGTGACCATCATGTTCTCGTCGTGATGCTTGATATGACTAATTATGCTGAAGCGCTAAGACAAATTTCAAATAAGCGTGGTGAAGTACCTGCTCGAAAAGGTTTTCCTGGATATATGTATAGCAATATGGCTTCTTTATACGAGCGAACAGGTCGCATAAAGACCAGTAAAGGTTCTATTACCCAGATACCAATCCTGACAATGCCAAATGATGACATTACTCATCCTGTGCCAGACATTTCTGGTTACATCACAGAAGGGCAAATTGTTTTGGGCAGGAATCTTTTTCAGCAGGATATCTATCCTCCAATTAGCGTAATGCCCTCATTAAGTCGATTAATGAAAGATGGGATCGGGGAAGGGAAAAGCCGCTCCGATCATCCACATTTAGCTTCTCAACTCTATGCGGCGTATGCGCGCGTCCAGGATGTACGTTCTCTTGCTTCTGTGATTGGTGAAGACGAATTGCCGGTATTGGACAGGCAGTATTTGAAATTTGGAAAATTGTTTGAAAAAGAGTTTCTACGACAGCGACCAGACGAAAATCGCACGATTGAAACCAGCCTGGAAATGGCATGGGATCTGCTCTCAATTCTTCCACGCACGGAACTTATCCGACTTTCAGAAGCGGAATTGGATATTTGGTACAAGGCAAAAAATGACCCTACTTAAGCTTGCGCCAACTCGATCTAACCTTCTACGTTTAAAAACCTCTTTACAATTTGCTAAAGAGGGTTACAACATTCTTGATAAAAAACGGGAAGCATTAACCATCGAGTTGATGAGTATGGTTGAAAAAGCGGAAAAACAGCAAATACACGTTCAAAATCTGATGCAAAATGCTTATCAAACAATTGAAATTGCTCGATTGACAATGGGCGAAGAACAAGTTTCATGGGCAGCTTTATCGGTACCAGAAAGTATTGAAGTCAGTATCGTTTACTATGGCATGATGGGTGTTCCTCTACCAAGAGTAAAAAAAATCAGTTCACCTCAAGAATTAACCTATGGGATGGGCGCAACCACAGTAGCTTTAGATGCAGCAGCCAGATATTTTAGACAGGTTGCTGAAGAAATACCAATTACCACTTCCTATCAAATTAGCATTCGTCGTTTGGCCAGTGAATTGAAGAAAACGCACCGAAGAGTTAACGCACTCTCAAAAATATTTATCCCAGATTATGAAGAAACCATCCAATATATTGAAGAGACCCTTGAAGAACAGGATCGAGAAGAATTTTTTCGATTGCAATGGCTGAAAAAATCTAAAGAAAAGATATCCTAAAAATATCGTAACAACTCTCTCAACTTAAGTGAGTTTTTTCCGTTTTTTCGCCGTCATTCCGAGTAGGTGATGATTTCATAGTCTTGGTTGCTACTGAATTTAACCCAATTTCAGATATACTTTGCATCGTCATGTCCGCTACCTATCAGCCTCGGTGTTCTTTTTAATTATCAATTTTTGCGCTTCTTGGTGAAAAAAAAGCCCCTCTGACCAGAGGGGCTTTAGTGTTTGAATTTATTACGGTGTGCTTGGTGTGACTGTCCGGGTTGGGGTGGCGGTTGGGATGGGCGTGGCAACATTTGCCGGTACCTTTAGCAGTTCGCCGATCATAAGACTGGTCGTTTCAGTTAGCAATGGCGTGATGTTATTCGCTGTACGATATCGGTTGGTCTCAGCGATAATCTTGTCAATTGTTGAGCGATAGAAAACTGCAACTGAAGCCAGGGTGGCACCGGGCTCGACATAGTAGTCGATGATTGTACCCACAGCCAGGTCTGTTGGAACTGCTGTTGAGGTTGGCATTTGCTGCCATGGAGCGGGGATCTTGATGATGTCACCTTCGCGGATAATGCACTGATCACCCAGACCAAGCCCGTTGACATAGAGTAGGAGGTCGAGGTCGACGTTGAATTTCTCAGCAATATTGGCGCAAACAAAATCATCTGCCAGGACGATGTAATCAAAGGGACCGTCAAGCGTCGCGGTAGGCGTGATGGTAGGCGTTTCGGTTGGGGTTGCTGTGATGGTCGCGGTACCTGTTGGCGTCACTGGCGTCGGGGTTAGCGTCATGGTGGGTGTGGGGGTTTTGGTGCTAAACAACCCAGGTCCCTCACCAATCACACCGGTTGCCCATAGAGCCAATACTGCCAAACCAGCAATCACCAATAAGGCTGCCAGAATTAAGAGAACTGACCTGTTGCTACGTCTTTTTTTTCTATAGGAAGACAGGAGACTCCCGGAACGTTTCTTTGCCATAATAAATTCCTCTCAATCTAATTAAATAGAAAGGTAGATTAACTGATATTAATCTGATAAGTTTTGTTTTGTCAAGTATACCATTTTTGAAAATTCGTAAAACAAACGCAAGCTATTTATTCTGAACAAAAGATGTTTCCAGTCCTTTGCTTAAAAGGGCATCAAAATTCATTCAGCCTTTCTACCATGGCCTACAAGAAGAGTGGGTATAATAGGCACATGCAAAAACGCAGACTATCCCTGCTACTTATCAGTTCTCTGCTGTTCCTCGGCACCATCCTTTGGGCTTGTGACCCAGTTCAGGAACCCCCAGCTACAGAGCAGGCACCCACAATTGAATTACCGACAGTCGTGGTCTCCACGAACACGCCCGAAGTATTGGCGACGGCAACAGAAGTTCCTCCTCCAATCAGTGTCAATGGTGAAAGTATTCCTCTGAGCTATTATCAGAATGAAATTTCACGACATCTCGACAGCCTTGCTGGACAAACCGTACTGCCCACGGAACAGGAGGTCAACCAGACTGTGCTCGATTACCTGGTCGACCAACAACTCCTATCACAGGCAGCCCGACAAAATGGCTTCCAGGTTTCTGACCAACAATTACAGGAACGGATCGATCAATTGGTGATTGATCTTGGCTCTGGTGGGGCACTGACCGATTGGATGCAAACCAATCACTACGATGATACTGAATTCCGCCTGGCATTGCGACTATCCATGGAAGCTGCCTGGCAGCGCGACCAGATTGCGCAGACTGTGCCAGACTCTGTTGAACAGGTGCGTGCCCAGCAAATCTTTGCCGCCACCCAGGCAGGCGCAGACCGAGCCCTCAACAGCCTCAATGCTGGAGCGAACTTTGCTACGCTGGCTTGGGACTACAGCCCTGAATCTGGAGGCGAGCTGGGTTGGTTCCCGAGAGGCTATTTGCTTTACCCAGAGGTTGAGGACGCAGCTTTTTCGTTAGAGCCAGGCACCTATTCAGGAGTCATCCAGTCTGAAATCGGTTTTCATATTTTGCTTGTGCTCGAACACGAAGCGGAACACCCGCTCACTACGGATGCAAGGCTGTCTCTTCAGAATAAAGCTCTAATAGATTGGCTTGCCCAGGCGCATTCGTCTGCCCAGATTGTGAACAACTTACCATGAGCCAGGATCGCCGCACTTCGAACCAACAACCCAATTCTACGCGTCCGATGGCAGTACGCCGGACTGAGCCAGAACCAAAAAAAACTGGTTGCAGCAGCGCTGGTGCAGTTGTTTTTCTTTTTGCGGTAATCGCGGTGGTCGTCCTGATGTTAACAGGTGTCATCCCATCACCTTTTGAAGCACAAATTACGATCCCGGCAGAAGTAGATTCGACCCCAGACAACGTCAAAACTCCAATTAACTTCGAAACGGAAACTGTTACACAAGAGCAAGTGATATTGATTCCCAGCAATACGCCGGCGCCTACGCACACCGTTCCACCAACGCCAACCTCTACACCATGGTCGGCAGCCTTCGTGATTCGGGGCGCTCCTGAAGCTTTTCCGCACACGTTGCTTTATGATCGCTACACATGCGAAGAATACTTGTTTATCGGGGGTGAGGTCTGGGATTTACGCGAGTCCCCGCTCAAGGGTTTGACCGTGAAACTGACTGGAACTTATGGCGGTGGCGCTGTGGACATTTCAAGCGAGTCAGGCGAACTGGAGATTTATGGGCAAAGTGGCTACGGTTTTGTGTTAGATAACTTACAGGTCAAAACGGATTCACTTTACATTCAACTCTTTGATGCTCTGGGCAACCCACTCTCGGCGAAAGTGAAACTGAACATAAGTGGTGAATGCGACGGCAACCTGCTGCTCGTGAATTACAAACAGGTCCAGGAAATTTCAAATTAGGTTCCACCCACAGTTTAGGAAAGTATCAGGGGAGGGCTCAGGCTCTTCTTGCCGCTATCTTAATCTCTTCGTTTCCAGCAAGTTTACCCAGCACAGCAGCCGAGTTAATTGGCAGAATTCGGCTGTTGGCAAAGAAGTCAAAGTCAAATTCTGTCATTTCACCGGCCTTTTTGCCCGGAATTGGCATCAGGCGGGCGGTGAGCGCCTTATTGAGACGCAACGAGAGGGCAGCCAGGTCCAGCAAAATGGGCGTAAGTTCTACAGCAGTGGTATCACCTGGAAGTGGGATCACGTCCAGCCCTGCACCGCAAACTGAAGAGAACAAAAGTAAATCCCCTACGCTCAAATTCCCAGAAGACGCGCTGCTTGCCAGTCCGCTATCTTCCAGGACGGGCAGCATTAAGCCATTAAAGCCAGTGCGCTTGAATTGAGCCTGGTCGAGTGTGCTGGTCAGAAAAGCAGAAGCCAGCAAACTACCGGGCTTACCAAAGGCTTTCACGCCCAGGCTTTCCAAAGCCCTTCCGATTGAGATGGCGTCTGCAGGGAATGGTGCCAGGGTGAAATCGAGCCCTTTGAACTCGTAGTTGTACATCTGGCTGAGGCGGTTACCAATTTCTTCCAACTGTTTGGCGTGTTTTTCGATCTCTAAAACCAAATTAGAAGCAGCTTCCTGAAAGGTACTGGCGTGGCTGAAAGCCTGCAGTGCCAGGTCGGCAGCTTCCATGGCTAAGGCAAAGGACGGTCGTCCGGGTTGCGCATAGGCAGCAGGAAAGAATGGCGTGTTAGCCGGAACATTAGCCAGGGCACAGAAACGCAAATTGGCAAAGCCGTTAACCTCGAGGTTGGAGAGACGCACTATCGTCTCTGCGCAAGCCCTGGCGGCTGGCAAACTGATGGCACCATCGGAGGTGGTGAGATTACCGCTGAGGAAGATGCGGTCGCTCTTTTCAAGTGCCAGCGGGATAACCTCCCAAGCTTTCGAATTGGCTGAAACCGGACCCAGCGAGACATAATCGAAGCCGTCGGCATGCGCTTCGATAGCATAGCTTTGCGAAGCCATAGGCAGGTCAATTGGAGCGATAAACTGTTCCCAGGGTGGCGCGGCAAGACGCAGCGATTGGACCTCGAAACCGTTATCCTTATAAATCTTGCGGGCATGGTTGGCAAAAATGCCGACCTGCTGAAGAAGTAATCGGTTTACAGGGAAGCCGGGTTGACAGAAGACAGTAACGGAACGGATTTTCATGGCTAATTCCCGAAGCGTTGACGGTAAACCTCGAACATCAGCAAACTGCCACTGATGGCAGCATTTAGTGACTCGGTTTCTCCAGCCATCGGTATTCGCACGCTGGATGTTGCCAGTTTAGCGCTTTTTGCACTTACCCCTTCTGCTTCACCGCCGATCAGCAGCGCCAGCGGCTGCTTGAAATCTGCCTGCCAGAATATATGCTCCCCTTGCATGTCAGCATGAAAGACTGCCAATCCGTGGAGCAAATGCTCAATTACATCCCAAGGGAGGTGATGGATTGGCAGGCGAAAATGTGCTCCCATACCAGAACGCACCACTTTTGGCCCGAAGGCATCCGTATTACCGGGCGGCAATAAAACCGCCTGGGCTCCAGCTGCCTCAGCTGAACGCAAAATTGTACCCAGGTTGCCAGGGTCGCGCAGTTGATCGGTCACGACTAAAAAATCTGCATTTTCAGGCAGGGCAATAGGTTTCATTTCGAACACCCCTAAAACGCCCTGAGAGTGTTCTGTACCGCTGAGGGAGTCAAACAGTTGGTCGTCAACCTGGTTCACTTCCACCCCGGTCGTATTTAGTTCCTGGAACAAACTGGCTGAACGAACGGACGGTGTTTGCTTGATTAGCACAAATTTTAGGGGCATATTGGAACGCAGACCATCTTCCAAAAGCCGAACCCCTTCGGCAACAAATGCCTGTTGTTTGAGGCGGGCTTTTCCCTGGTTCATCAGCGCACGAACCATTTGGACCTTTGGGTTTTGTGACGATTGGATGGGTGGTAGATTGCTCATAACCCGATTATACAGTCGTATCAGGCTGCAGATTGATGAATTTCAAGGAAGTTGTATGTTCGCCATCAGAATTGATATTCAGGACGATGTAGCCTGGACGGAAATTGTTGCGCCTTTCCGGGTAGCCGACGCCTGGATTGAGAAATTGCTTACCATCCATAATTTCGGTAGACGAATAATGCAAATGACCATAGATAATAATGTCCGATTGCGGATATTGTTTGGCTAATTCTCTTTGAAAATGGCGGTCATTAAGAGCTTCCCTGGTCAAAAAGAGGCGCACGTAGTTCCAAAACCAGTGCCAGATGCTGAAGTGACCATGAGTTAGCGTGAGATTCAGACCATTAACTTCAAGTTGAATTTCCTTGGGTAATTTGTAACCAAGAAACCAATCGCGGTTTCCTTGCACCGCCAATGTGGGGGCAATAGTCTCCAGTTGTTCGATCACTTCGGGCGTGCAAACATCACCAGCATGAAAAATCTGGTCAGGCTGCTCCTTTTGGATCGCGTTAAAGAGGGCGGGCTCGAGTACCTTGGTGCGATCACCGACATGTGTATCCGCGAGGATTACAATCTTCTGGTTCGTGGACATGTTCGCGATTATATCAGATGGCTACCAGCAGACTATACATACCTTATAAACTACGATGCTTGATTAACCAAGAGACGCTTGGTGGTCTTTTGCAGTGATAAAATGGGAGGCAATATGGAAATTTTTGATCTCTACGATCGCGAGCGTCTTCCTACTGACGAAATTATGCAGCGTGGACAACGACCACCCGCAGGACGTTACCACATGGTTGTTCACATTTGTATTTTTAACCAGGATGGGGAAATGTTGATTCAGAGACGCAGCCAATCAAAAAATTTTTGGGCTGGAATGTGGGATATCAGCGTAGGTGGGGCTGCCCAAAAAGGGGATACCAGCTGGCAGGCAGCCCAACGCGAACTGGCCGAAGAATTGGGTATCGTTATCGATTTCAGTGAGATCCGCCCTGCGGCAACTTTTAATTTTGAATTTGGATTTGATGATGTTTATTTGATTAACCTCGACCCTGAATTAGTGGAATTACAGTTACAGGCAGACGAAGTTGCAGAAGTAAGTTGGGCGGACCAGGAAACTATCTTGGCGATGATTGAAACGGGCAAATTTTTACCTTACTATCCTAACCTGATCAAGCTATTCTTTGACATGCATCTTTATCCCAGTGTTTTTCAACAAGGCAGGATTCCAGGATTATTTTAGTCTTCATACGAAGCTTTAGGTTCTACAATCTTATTGTATAATTGATTATCATAACCTTTTAAGGAGATTTAAATGAATTTTCGTTCCCTGCTTAATTTTGACAAGATGATCACCCCGGTTATCATCAAAATTCTATTTTATATCGGCATCATAGTTTCGGTCATTGCCGGAATTGTGGCTCTCTTTAGCGGAATCATCGCTTCCTTCCAGCAAGGTGGCGTTGGGTCTGCAATTGGCGGTTTAATTGGTGGACCACTAATTGTCGTTGTCGGTGTCCTGTTAGCCAGAGTCTATTCTGAATTGCTGATCGTTGTCTTCGAGATCCACCAGAACCTGGTAGCAATCAAGAACAAAATGGTCGATGGAAAATAAGTCAGAATAATTGGGGTGGAGGCCTAATAACCTCCACTTCTGCATTTTGATTCGTCCTTGGCTCAATTCCATCCTGAGTCAAATTTTGTTATCCTGCTCAACGGACAACCTGCGCAGGATGCATTTCTGCAATTCAAGTTTTAATGATTCCTTGAGAGTACAATAAAGAAAATAAACTGTTCATTCAGAGGTTAGCATGTTAGATATTAAATTGATTCGAGAACAAACCGAATTCGTAAAAGATGCATTACGAAAAAGACACATGGAAACTGGTGTCATTGACGAGATTGTTGCGCTCGATGAAAAACGCCGCGCTTTGATTTTGGATGTAGAGAGTAAAAAAGCTGAACGCAATTCGGTCTCCAAGGAGATCGGACGCATGAAGGATAAGGATGAGCGTGAAGCGAAAATTGCCTCCATGCGTACTTTGGGCGATGATATTAATACGCTGGATGAAGAGTTGAAGGGCGTGGAATCCCTTTTATATTACCAGGTAGCCACAATTCCCAACATTCCCGACCCGGATGTGCCTATTGGTCTTGATGACAAGGATAACGTGGTCATCCGAACTGTGGGTGATATGAAAGCTTTTGATTTTGAACCCAAAGCGCATTGGGATTTAGGACCGGAACTGGGGATTGTCAATTTTGAAGCCGGCGTGAAATTGTCCGGGACCCGTTTTTACGTTCTCGAGGGAGCTGGAGCGCGCCTGCAGCGTTCACTCATATTTTGGATGGTGGACCTACATACTCGCCAGGGCTACAAAGAGTTCTACCCGCCCTGGATGGTGCGCGAAGAAGTTATGTTTGCTTCCGGGCAGTTACCCAAATTCGCCGAAAATCTCTATCATGACCACGAAGAGGATTATTGGTGGGTTCCGACAGCCGAAGTTCCACTCACCGGTATTATGATGGGAGAGGTTGTGGATGAAGCGCAACTTCCGCTCAATATGACCGCTTACACTGCCTGTTTCCGTCGGGAAAAAATGAGCGCCGGGCGCGATGTGCGTGGAATGAAACGTGGTCATCAGTTCGATAAGGTTGAGATGTATAAATACTGCCTGCCCGAGAATGCTGCACAGGAATTGGACAATATGGTCGCGGATGCCTGTGCTACTTGTGAAGGGTTGGGCTTAACCTACCGCGTGCTGCTGCAGTCTACCGGAGATTTAAGCTTCGGTTCGCACAAGACCTACGATGTAGAAGTCTGGGCACCAGGCTGCCAGGAATGGTTGGAGGTCTCTTCGATTTCCAACATAGGTCAATTCCAGGCTCGTCGAGCAAACATTAAGTATCGCCCGACTGATGGCTCTGCTCTGCAATTTGTCAACACTCTCAATGGCTCGGGATTGGGTTTGCCTCGCACGTTGATTGCCGTAATGGAAAACTACCAGCAAGCGGACGGGAGTATTGTAGTCCCCGATGTATTGAAACCGCTCATGGGCGGGGTTGAGGTAATTCGAAAATGACAGCTAACCCGATGTGGTTGTACTATCTGATTCTGGCTATCAGCGGCATACTAAACCTTGTTGGTTTGGTCGGTTTATTGTTGGTGTTCTTTCCGGGTCTGACCGTTGCCTGGATTGGGCAGCTCATCTGGGTAATCTTCGTGGGCTTTAACAAGAGTCACGAAGGTTGGCAGTTTGGGCTGACGATTGCGATCTTTGTGCTGAATACGATCATCATGATTGTTGGCTCCCTTCTCGATAACATCCTGGGGGCATCTGGAACGCGGAAAAAGGGAGTGCCTTGGTGGGAGATCCTTGTAACAATGGCGGTCATGATTGTTGGTGGGATTCTGCTGACACCCCTGGGTGGACTGGCGGTTTCGCTTGGTACGCTTTTCTTGATTGAATTCAATCGCCTTGAGCAGGATAAGACAAAAGCCTGGGAGAGCACCAAGGCTCTGGCGTTTGGCTATGGCACTGCCGCGATCGTGCGATTCTTCTTGTGCATCGGCATGATTGGTTTATGGGTTTTTATGGTGGTGCTGTTGTAAGTTCCTTTGGTCGGATAACAGATAAGAACGGGAACCTCGCAAGTAAAACCGCTGGGCGTTCCTTATGGAATTGCCTAGCCTCGGGCTTGTCGGGCAAGGTAGAGGGCGATGGAGCCGGCGACTGCAGCGTTGAGCGAGTCGATCTGACCGTATTGGGGAAGGCGCATAATTTCATCGCAATTCTTACGAACCAAACTGCGCAAGCCTTCGCCTTCATTTCCAACAACAATGGCGACCCCACCTTTCATGGTCAACATATCCGGAGTTTTGGACCGTTCGTCCGCATCCAGCCCGTAAACCCACAAGTCCAGCTCCTTCAACCGCTCAATTGCCTGGACCAGGTTGTATTGTGCAATCAACAGGTGTTCGGTGGCGCCTGAGGAGGCATTGACCACGGATGGTGTCACCTGGGCAGCCTGAGATGAAGGCAAAATGATGCCATGAACGTGCATTAATTCTGCTGTTCTAAGCAAAGAGCCCAGGTTTTGAGGGTCCTGGATCAAATCGAGCAAAAGGAAAAAGGGCGCCTCAGCTTGCGCTTTGGAGTGTGCTATTAAATCTTCCAAGGCAACATAAGGATATTCGCTGGCTTCCAAGGCAACGCCCTGATGATGACGGTCGATCTGAGTCAATTGCTGTTTGTTCGCCATCCGTACCGGAACTTTGTACTGCCGGGCGAGTTCGACGCTGTCTTTTAACCTACCTTCAATTTTCACATCCTGCTGCACAAGCAAATTAAAGAAATGGCGTCGCCTTACCCGTAAAGATTCAAATACCGGGTTTCTACCGGTCAGCCACTCTTTCATCAGTTTTCCCAGCTCCAGGTGGTTCCATCTTTGCCGTCTTCCAAGATCACTCCCAGGGATTTTAGCTCATCGCGGATCTTATCGGACATCTTCCAATTTTTCTCAGCACGCAAATCCCGCCTTAGGGCAACCAGTAAGTCAATAAATGCGTCCGCCGAAGTCCCTTGAGAACTTTCTTCAGACAGGACCAAACCCAATGTTCCAGTCAGCTCAACAAAGACAGATTGCGCTTGCTCAAGCTGAGTGTCATTTGCACCATCAGCACGAGCCTGGTTGATAATCTTGACCAGCTCATAAATAGCCGCCATAGCAGAAGATGTGTTGAAGTCATCATCCATAGCTTCGATGAAAGCCTGGCGGGCATGTTCAGAAACTTCTTGTAACTTTAGCTGATCACTTTCGGATAACCCTTTTGCACCTGGCAGAGCGGCTTTCTTAGCGCTGAGCAAGCGTTTATAACCTTGCGTAGTCTGTTCAACGACCGATTCGTTGTAAGTAAGAGGGCTGCGGTAAGAGCCATTCAAAACCCACAAGCGCATCACATCACCTGGATGTTGGCTGAGGAACTGATCGATTGTGATCATATTCCCAACGGATTTGGACATTTTCTCGTCCTTCAAGCCCATCATGCCATTATGCATCCAGTAACGGGCAAAAGGTTTGCCCGTAATCGATTCTGTTTGGGCAATCTCGTTTTCATGATGGGGGAAGATCAGGTCATTTCCGCCACCGTGGATATCGATCTGCTCGCCCAAATGGACCATGTTCATTGCCGAACATTCAATATGCCAGCCAGGACGTCCCAATCCCCAGGGGCTCTCCCAGGCAGGTTCGCCGGGTTTCGCAGATTTCCACAAAGCAAAGTCCATGGGGTGTTCTTTGCGTTCATCCACCTGGATGCGTGAGCCGGCATTCATTGTCTGTAGTGAGCGACCGCTCAGTTTACCGTAATCGTCATCGCTATCAACGCTGTAATAGACATCACCATCGACAACGTAGGCAGACTCTTTTTCAATTAATTGCTGGATCATCTGGATTATCTGAGGCATATCCTCAGTAGCACGGGGATTGACCGTTGCAGATTTGATGTTGAGCGCTTCCAGGTTACGTTTGTAACCGTCGATATACTGCTGGGCAAGCCTAAAGGGGTCCACGCCCAGGTCGTTTGCTTTGTTGATGATCTTGTCGTCCACATCGGTAAAATTCATGACATAACGGACATCATAGCCTTTGTACTCAAGATAGCGGCGAGCGATGTCAAAAACCAGGGCGGACATGGCATGTCCGAGGTGAGCCTCAGCATAGACGGTCGGCCCACAGACGTACATGCGTACTTTCCCGGGTTCGATCGTGGAAAATTCTTCTTTTGTTCGACTTAACGTATTGTAAATTTTGAGCGTCATAAACTGCTCCTAATGTTCTGAAATCGGTTTAGCAAAAATCATCCGTCCGGCGGAAGTTTGCAGGATTTTGGTTACGGTTACCTGGAGGGTCTTGTTTAAATATCTTTGACCGTTCTCGACGACCACCATGGTGCCATCATCAAGGTAACCAACGCCTTGTTGATATTCTTTGCCTTCCTGGATTACGCTGATATAAAATTCTTCTCCTGGCAAAAGTACCACTTTGACGGCGTTCGCCAAGTCGTTGATATTCAGGACCTTAATGCCCTGCAATTCGGCAACCCGGTTAAGGTTGAAATCGTTAGTAAGAATTGGGCAATTCAGTTGCTGGGCTAAAACGATCAGGCGTTCATCCACCTCACGAACCCCTTCCACATCAACATCACTGATGATCACCGGCACGTCTTTGCCTTCCTGCAACTCTGCCAATACTTCCAGACCGCGCCTGCCCCGCTGTCGGCGTAAGCTGTCGGCAGAATCCGAAACAAACTGGAGTTCGCTCAGAACGAAGCGGGGAACGACCAGGCTGCCGCCTAAAAAGCCAGTTTTTGCGATATCCGAAATGCGTCCATCGATGATGGCGCTGGTATCGACCAGGATTCTTCTTTCACCTTCATTTGAACTTTTGCTCGACCGGGTTGCCTTTGAACCAACTCCTCGGAACAGGTTCATAAAATCTTCCTGGCGGGTTACAAAGAGAACGACCCCAAGGTAGCCGAAAATTACCAGCCCTACAAAGGGTAGGACTTGTCCTAACGGATCCGGGAGCAAACTCAGGGGGTAAGCCATGATCGCGGCTGTGATCAAACCAATTGTCAAGCCGATCAGTCCGCTAATCAACACCTGTGGTGTTGCTTTTTTAAATAGTCTTGCCAAGCCCTGCAAAGGCTTAATGGTGACATAAGGTGTAATTAAAAAGCCAATTAGGGCAGAAACTGTTGTAATGATTGCAATCGCGGCGCCCTGCGTAAGAGATAAAGTAGGAATAAAGCCAGAAACGTACTCATAAATCGGTAATCCGGTGAATGCACCGATAACTCCAAGAATAATTGCGCCGACAATGCGTGAAATAAATATCGCATTCATATAAAACCTCCTATTTTAAAGTGCTGAATAAAGTTGATGAATTCGTTGTGTAAATGATAGCATTTCAAGCAATCAAAGTCAACGAAACCGAATAAAGTTTGATAAAAATCTAATAACTCCCCTCTTGATTTGGAATCAAAAAGAAAGAAAAGACGACCCCTTTTGGGAGTCGTCTGAAAACAGTCAATCTATTGAGCTGGTGCAGCCCGGACCAAGCCGTTTATGCTCAGTGAACCGATTTGGTCCAGGGGATAATAAATGAACAACGCCTTGCCAACCACCCAGCTCTCTTGAACGAAACCCCATTGGTGGGAATCGGAAGAGTGGTTACGGTTATCGCCAAGTACAAATAGTTCCCCGGCGGGAACAGTCCATGTACCGGAGTAGTTTGGAACTTCCATAATATAAGGTTCGGTCAGGGCATTTCCGTTGACGCGCACAACCCCGCCTGAGATATCCACTTTGTCACCAGGCAATCCAACTACACGCTTTATGTAATCTTCCTGCTTGTCGCCGTTGTAATGAAAGACAACGATGTCACCATACTTTGGGTCTCCCAGTTTATAAGCCATCTTGTTCACCAGCAACAGGTAGCCCTGTTTCAGAGTAGGCTGCATGCTGATATTAAAAACTTTTACACGGGAAGTAACCGCGTTAAGCAGAAGAAATAGCACCAATGCCATGAGGAGGGTTTCCGACAAATCACGCCAGAACCCTT
>JBCFBG010000031.1:19393-26336 GCA_038562515.1 Anaerolineaceae bacterium | reverse complement strand
ATGCCGTTGACGTTGGTTAAGGTGTAGAGAGAAACATCTCTCCCGTTCGCCAGGCTAAGGAACGCGGATTTTTGTATTCTTTGCATGAAAGCTATTTTAATGCAGATAACGGGTAAGCGACAGGCGACTTTAGGATGACTTTTGAACGAGATCGGATTACCTTGGGAGGGTCAACAGCACAATTGGGCATCGCCAACTAAGGAGATGTAGAAAAAGCCGGGTTGAGCCCCGCATGGGGTAACACGCGCGGACGCACAAAACACTTTTTACAATTAGGAGCATGGGCGGGCATGGAACCCGCCCATAGGATTTCCTCTGTAAAAACGACCTGCTTATTTCCTCATCAAAGCTGCTCCGGGGTAGCGCTCCGCCGAAACCGGCTCGGGTGCTGACATGGTGGCAGAATTTGACATGGAAACGTTATCCAAAAACAGGTTGCTGTTCAAACTTGAGTCCGTGGTGACGGTGAACTGCACCGTCTTATTCGTGCCAACATAGGCAGAAAGATTCAACACCCCCTGGACCCAACCGCTTGTATTATTTGCGGAACACAGCTCAAGTTGGTAGAAGTTGGAGTAATTCACGCCAACGCGGAAGTAATCGAACCCGCAGGCATCTTCAGAGCCTACCAGGTACCAGAAGTGCAGGTATGGAGCGGAAGCAGAAATGGTGATCGTTTGCGATAGTATCGCGGTCTCATTGTTTGCACCGCCCAGCCAGGCAAGCCAACTGCCGCCGTGAGCCGTAACAGGTGTAGACTGGTAATTCCAAATCAGATCCCAGCCGCCGGTGGAGGATTGAGTCCAGTTAGCCGCTCCCAATTCAAAACCGGGGTTGAGGAAGGGGTTGGTTGGCGGCGTTGTGCCTTGGCGATATCCGGAATCGGATGATGAAAAACTTGAGCAGCCACCAGCATTACAGGCTTTGATCCAGTAATAGTAAGTTGTTCCAGCCACAGCTGAGGTGTCATTGTATGGGCTGGAAGGAAAACTGGAGCTGAGTAAGGTCGCGCTGGAAGAATTATTACTGGTGTTTCTAAAAACCTGGTTATGGGTTGCCCCAGCTGAAGCCGACCATGATACCTGTACCTTGTCCGTAAATGTACCGTCACTGGCTGAGACACCCGTTGGCGGTGGAGGCAATGGGATAGGTTTCATTATCAGAGGTAGGTAAACTTTGGAAGTTATTATCTGGTTCGGCTGAAGGTGAACAATGCTGACCGAGAGTAAACTCATGCCCTCATAGCTGCCGCCCCACGGCATGGTATAGGTGTGAGCTGGGTCGTTATCCCAGGTATCGCGGATGTAGATTGTGGAACCATTATATCCATAACCTACAATGGAATGCCCAGCCAGGTTGAGCAAAACCGGGTGCCCAGCATTGATCTCAGCCTGGAAGTTTGCCAACGTAAAACCGCCAGAGTTGTTGTCGGTTTTCTGGTTGTAGCAGTCGGTGACGGTGTAGCCGCGGGCTTCGTAGAAGAGCTTGCGCCCATAAGTGCCGTCAGTTGTATGAATGTTATTGCTGACCATATCAGCACAAGTTAGTTGGCTTGGCAGAGAGGTCCAGTTCCAGAAATTGGTGGAACCGTCTGTGTTGCCATAGGCGGATTGGCTGGTTTTCATAAAATCGCCGATGGCATCCCCCCAGGCGTGCTGCGTCCAGGCACCAATATAGGGGTCATTTGCGGTACTGCCATAACTGACCCAGTAATCGTCAATTGAGCCCTTGATAGCACGCCCATCAACCCCATTGTGGGAGGCGATCAGGGGGTTGTTGGGGTAGGTAACCGAGCCGTCCGACCAGGTGGACCAACTGGTGTCTGTGAGGGGCATGACACTACCATTGGTTGGACCGGTGTAGAGGTTGGGGTAAGAGCCGCGATCGTACCAGGCGGCGATCATTGCGCCCGAAACAGCCGAACAGCCGAAAACCCAGTCGTAGGAGGGGAAGTTGGCAAGTGTGCCCTGAGGCGCAATGCTGGTCATGGAAGCCTGGCGTTCCGCTTCGTATTCGGGCAGCGGATGGGGTGGACCGGTGATGATCGAGCCCGACAGCTGGGTGCCATCGGGAGTGGTGAGGTGCTCGATGGAATAATAAGGGGAGATAACTTCAATTTGCGAACCGCCGTTTATGGGCGGCGGGTCTTGTGCCAGGCTGGCTGCCCCGGCACTGCCAATAAAAGAGAATGTGACTAATATTGTGATTAACACTGAAAGAAACGTCTTAAACCCTCGTGGTGTTCCCATAATTCTCCTGAATTTTGAACTTTGAAAACAATGAATATTCGATTAGGTTGGTGAATATAGTTGTGAAGTTACTTGAATAACATTATAGCACTTTCATTCTGGAAACGATAATTTTTCCGGGGAAAAGAGCTGTTCGCGAGCATTTCAGCGGTGATAGAAGAGCGTTTAAAAAGAGAAATTTACATAAAAAAAAGCCGGGTTGATGAACGCAACCCGGCCTTCAATTCTTAAGAATTACTATCTTGCAGTGTTGATGGGCATGATGATGTGGGTGAAGTTTTCGTCGCCAACCGGGCGCAGCAAACCAGGGGTGTGCACGGCGTTGGTCTCGAGCACCACGTTGGGGGTTTTGATGACCTCCAGAGCCTCACGCAGGTAGCGAATGTTGAACGAAATTAAGAGAGGCACACCATCGACCGAGGCGTCGACCATGACTTCAGACGAGCCAGTTTGCTCAGAGCGTGCGGAGATCTCTAGCAGGGAGCTCTTATCACCTTCAATCTCAGGCTGAATATCGAATTTGGCGATATAGCTGCCTTCGCGCGCGATAATTTCGGTCTGCTTGCAGGCTTTGAGCAGCTGCGCGGTGGAAAGCACGGTGCGGGTCTTGAACGAAGGCGGGATGATGGCGCTGTAATTGGGGAAGCTGCCTTCGATCAATTGAGAAACCAGCTGGGCGTTTTTCATCTGGAAGATGACCTGCCCGCGACCCTGGGGGAACGACATCAGGAGGGTCTCGTCGCCATCGGTGGTAATGCGGCTAAGCTCTGCCAGGGCACGGGCGGGGACCAGGGCTTCGAAGTTCTGAGGCACTTTTTGCGCCATCTCGGACTTGGCAATCGAGATGCGATAGCCATCGGTGGCAGCCATTTCAAGCGTGAAACCATTAAAGGTCATGTGCACGCCGGTAAGGTTGGGGCGGGCATCGTCCGTGGAAGCAGCAAAGACTACCTGCTGGATCTGATCTTTAAAGTTTTGGATATTGAGCGCGATGGCTTCATCCAGGTTGGGGGTAGGCATGGGCGGGAATTCTTCAGCGCTAATGCCTTTGATGTCGGTGTTTAGCGTGCCGCATTTGACGTTGAGGCTCTGGGTGTGTTCGTCTACTGTGAGGGTGACTTCTTCGTTGGGCAGGTTGCTGACCATATCAACAAAGGTCCTGGCAGGAACGGTCAACCCACCTTCTTGCTCAACTTTGGCACCAATCCAAGCGCTGATGCCGAGTTCAAGGTTGGTGGCGGAAAGACGCAGGCGGCCATCGTCGGTTTTGATCAGGATATTGGACAGGACAGCGAGGGTACTACGGGACGTGACCGCACGCGAAACGGTGCTGACACCGTGGGCGAGTTGCTGTTGATGGACGACGGCTTTCATGGAACCTCCGAGAAAAATGGCAATTTGTATTGGTTAAGTATACCGTTAAGCGCTTGTTTTTTCCAGAAATGACGCGGGCGGGAATGATATAATCAACAAAATCCTCGTAACGTCTGGACACAATGCTCTTAACTAACCCTAACCGATCTGTAAAACTGTTTGTCCGCCTGTATTTTTTGCTGATCTTCGCTTCAATGGGCATGCTAATGGCTTATATGTCGCTGCATTACGACTCCCTTGGTTTCAGCGGAATTCAAATCAGCGCGATTGGAATCGTAGGCTCAGGGGCAGTAATTTTGCTTGCTCCCAGGTATGGTTTGGTCTTTGACCGGGCATCCAATAAACGAATGGTACTGATCGGTTCCCTCTCTGTAATGGCGATCTCGTTGGGTTCTATCGCGTGGTTGAAAGCATTTGTGCCGGTGCTGTTGTTTTGGACGATTTACCGGGCTGTGCAAGGACCGTTTTATTCCACGTCGGAAAATTTATCTTACTCAGTAGCCTCCCGGTCCACTGAGAAAGGTACTTCGAGTTTTGGGTCGATCCGGTTGTGGGGGTCGATCGGTTATGCCGTATCAGCATTGATTGCTGGGTGGATTTATCAGAAATACGGCTTCACTTACAACACCATTGTTTTTGTTGTGTTAGTTGCCCTGAGTATCGTGGTATTGCTGTTGATGCCGGGGTCAATTTTTAATATCAGCGAAGAGACCAAGCACGAGTACCTCGACTTGTCGGCTGTGCTGAAATTAATTGTGGATCATCGCTTTTTGTGGTTGATGGCACTGGCATTATCTATCTCAGATCCTGTACAGGATGGCCTGCGGACGTTTGAACCAATTTTTATGCAGCGCCTGGGTTTGGAAGCAGGGATGATTGGGTTGGCAAACAGCCTGAGTGCCCTGGGCGAAGTGCCATTCATGATCGTTGCTGATAGGGTGATCCACAAAGTTGGAATCAAACAGATCATTATTATCATCTTTGTGTTTGACATTGTGCGACGCCTGATGGTCTGGTTTTTCCCAACTGCAGGAGTGGTTTTTGTCACCAGCGTTTTGACTTCAGCCAGTTTCACTTTTCGCCTGGTCTGTTCGGTCACGCTGATTAATATGATCTTGCCTAAGAATGTGACCAGCACAGCCAACGCGTTGATAGGAGTGACGATGTTTGGCGTGGGATATATGCTGAGCAACGCGTTGAGCGGATTTATCTACGACCGGTTTGGCAACCGCGAGATTTACCTGATGGGAGCTGTGCTTTGCGTAATCTCGCTAATATTAGCACTCAGTGCCGGAAAATTTGATACCAAGTTTACGTCATCTTATACCGACCCATTAACCGAGGAGGCAGGATGAACGGGCTAAACCCAATGCGACCGTCCGACCCAGAACTGGCAGAGGTTCTCGTCGATTTCCCTACGCGTAACCACCCTTGTGAAACACCGCTGATGGACGAAGAGGAAGTGGCGCGGGTGCTGCAACTGGCAGAAATTGCCGGAATTCCCGTGGTAGTGGATGGGGGTTGGGCAGTGGACGCGCTATTAGGTTGGCAAACCAGGGAACATTCCGACCTGGACCTGGCAATCAACCAGCAATACCTGCCTCGTTTACTCAACATTCTTAGACGGTTGGATTACCAATATTTACCAAGAAGGGATGAATGGCTTCATAACTTCGTCCTGGAGAACGGCGCCGGTCACCGGATCGATTTGCACAGTTTTGTGCGAAACAGTAAGGGGCAGATCGTGGGCGGAGTGGAATATCCGGGCGATTCGTTGACCGGGCAAGGTCGGATTGCGGGTATGAACGTAGCCTGTATCCAGCCGGAATGGTTGGTTGATTTTCACCTGGGTTATGAATTTGACCATCAGGATTACCAGGATGTGACCTATATTTGTAACCTTTTCAAACTCCAGCTTCCAGCAGAGTATCAGGAATATGCAGTCGGCCTCTATGAAGGCAGCGAGCCTGGGGTGTGGCGTTGGCCAGAACGTTTCAGCGTGCGCGTGCCACAAAGCCCACGGGACTATCTGCAGTTCACCAACATTCTTGACAAAAACCAGCGTGAGAACATGTCCTCGGAATTGCAGGCGAAAATCCTTGAGGTTCTGGAGCGATGTGAAGACCCAAACGAAATTACCTTTCATGAGTATCACGCTGCAAGTTTGCGGTCGGGTGTGATTTTAGTAGAGGATCAAAGAGCAATCGGAGCTTGTGAAATTGTCTTTACCCCTGTTGAGAACAAAGAAGAACTGGAAAACCAAAAATGTGACATCCGCCAGATATCTTTCACAAAACGGGCAGAGTATTCCTCGCTGTTTCTGGCGCTGTTGCGCGGAGCGGTGAGGCAAGCCTGGAAGGCAGGCGCAAGCCGGGTGGAAGCACTGCCATTGGATGACATCACTCAGCCCCGACCAGCACTACCGAAGCGTTATGATTTGGGTGAAATCGGGTTTGCCAGTATTTTTGCCAGAGTCGGCTTTAAGCGTCTCGAACCATTGGCCGGCAGTAGATGGGGGGTTGTCAAGAGCCATTAAGCGCCTCGCTTTCTGCGGCAAGATAGCGATAACAGCTTGTAATAACGCAATTCTCACGTACATCTTATGCACATAAGTACCTTTTTCGTCGAATTTGAGTTAAGATTTTAAAAGCAGCCTATATTCACCTTTATGCGAAACAGGAGTGGAATATGATCAAAATCGTGACTGACAGCGCTTGTGATATTCCTGAAGACCTAACCCAAGAATTTGGCATCATCAAAGTACCTACCCACATTATCTGGGACGGAGATCAATACCTCGACAGTGTCACGATGACAGCTGAGGAGTTTTACCGACGTCTACCCACCACATCTGCAATTCCAACCTCCTCTCAACCCAGCTTGGGTGAATTCCGCCAGGCTTTCGAGGAAGCCACAGCTCAAGGGGCGCAAGAAATTGTCTGCCTAACGGTCAGCAGCAAACTGAGCGGTACATTTGAGTCTGCCAATAATGCTGCAAAGGAGTGCGACATTCCGGTTTATGTGGTGGACACACGCTCCATCTCCATGGAACAAGGCTGGCAGGTGTTGGCTGCAGCCCGTGCAGAGCGGGTAGGCGCATCGGTACAGCAAATCCTGAACGCAATCGAAGCTGTCCGTCAAAAAGTTGTTTTTTCCGTAGGTCTGCCATCTCTTGCCAATCTCGCCCGTTCAGGCAGGCTGGGACCAGCCTTCAAATTTATTGGTAATGTCGTTATCGCGGTTCATCCTCTGGTGGCAGTCAATGCTGAAAGTGGAAAAATTGAGCCCATCGGGCTGGCACGGACCAGAAAATCGATGCT
>JBCFBG010000031.1:16513-19293 GCA_038562515.1 Anaerolineaceae bacterium | reverse complement strand
GGTCACATTGGGATGCAGTTGAAGGATCGAAGCAGGTACCATAGGGTCAATTGGTCCTTCCAGCATCTCTCTGACAGCCTCAGCCTTATTTGCGCCACTGGCAAGGATTAAAATTCGCTTGGCTCCAAGGATTGACTTCATACCCATTGAGATCGCCTGTCGGGGCACTTCATCTTCTGACTCAAAAAACCGGGCATTGTCTTCGAGGGTGTTTTTGTTCAAATCCACCAAGCGAGTCGATGCTGTAAAGTATCTGCCGGGTTCATTGAAGGCAATATGTCCATTGCTTCCGATGCCAAGAAGCTGCAGGTCGATTCCGCCCAAAGACGCAATCATCTCATCATACTCTTTGCCATATGCCTGGGGATCCCGGGTTAGCCCATCCGGAACATGGGTGTTTTCCGAGAGAATATCGATATGATCAAAGAGGTTTTCTTGCATGAAGTGGCGGTAACTTTGCTCGTGAGAAGCAGGCAATCCGTAATATTCATCCAGATTAACCGAGCGTACCTGTTGATAAGAGACCCCGTCTTCGTTGTGAAAACGTATCATCTCTTTATAAGTGCCGACAGGGGTTGAACCGGTTGCCAGACCAAGGACGCTGGTTGGCTTGAGCAGAACCTGGCCAGAGATAAAAAGCGCCGCTTTCCGGCTCATTTCATCATAGTCTTTTGCTTGAATAATGATCATTTCTCTCTCCTTGAGTGGGGATCTTGTCGATGGGATTATACTTCAACGAGCCAAAAATTACTGCCATCTTCTTCTTATTTTTAGAATACGGGAGGGTATAATCTACTCAATGACTCACCTGTATGCATAAAGAGGAGATTATGACCGACAAATTAGCCTGGATCGATGAAGAATTAAATACCCTCAAGGAAACTGGATTCTACAACAATATCCCCACGATGGATTCCCCGCAAGGTCCTTCCGTGATCATCAACGGAAAACAAGTGCTCAATTTTTGCGCCAATAACTATCTTGGGTTGGCAAATCACCCCCGTTTGGTTCAAGCAGCCACTGAGGCAATGCAAAAATATGGGGTTGGCCCTGGCGCGGTGCGGTCCATAGCCGGGACTTTGAGCCTGCATGTGGAGTTGGAAAAGCGGATGGCGGCTTTCAAGCGAGTGGAAGACGCAATCACGTTTCAGTCCGGGTTCACCGCCAATGGCGCTACCATTCCTGCCCTGGTTGGCAAGGAAGATGTGATTTTCTCGGACGAGTTGAACCACGCTTCAATCATTGATGGTTCACGTCTTTCAGGAGCAAAGATCCTGCGTTTTAAGCACGCTGATGTGGAAGATTTTGAGCGGGTGGTCAAAGAAGCCCAGGGAACTTACCGACGCGGTTTGATGATCACTGATGGTGTTTTTTCGATGGATGGTGATTACGCTCCGTTGGATAAACTGGTAGAAGTTGCTAAGAAGTACGATCTGATGACCATGGTCGATGACGCCCATGGTGAGGGTGTTTTGGGCGAAGGCGGTCGCGGTATTGTGGATCACTTCAAGCTGCATGGTCAGGTGGACGTTGAAGTCGGCACTTTCAGCAAAGCTTTTGGCGTAGTCGGCGGCGTGGTTGCCGGGAACGCAAAAATTGTCGAGTGGCTGCGCCAACGCGGACGTCCCTTCTTGTTCTCATCTGCAGTGACTGTTCCAGACGTCGCCGCCTGCCTTGCGTCAGTTGATCTGTTGGAGGAATCAACCGTATTGGTGGATCGTCTTTGGGCAAACGCGCGCTTCTTCCAGGAGGAAATGCGCAAACTGGGCTTTGATACCGGACATACCCAAACCCCCATCACACCGGTTATGCTGGGTGACGTTCAGCTGGCGCGTGAATTCAGCCGGCAGTTGTTTAAAGAAGGCGTGTTTGCTATGGCGTTGGGTTTTCCAACCGTGCCGCAGGGAAAAGCCCGCATCCGGGTGATGATCTCGGCTGCCCACAGCCAGGATCACCTCGAGCAGGCGTTGGACGCCTTCGAGCAGGTTGGCAAACGGCTTGGTAAAGGTAAATATGTCTCTTAGTGAGAGAGGGCGACCATAAGTCACCCTCTCCTCATAATCAATCATGATTGCGCCTTAACGCACTAACGTGGGCAAATAAATGAAATTTGTATAGAACGGCTGCCAGACATCCACACTACCATTGGCAATTCCAGCCGCCAGACCATTCAGATAAGTTTTCACCTCAGGGGGAACGTCCGCTTCGGTGTAATGGTAGCCAGCCAACCCGACGCCGCCATTCTCAATGTCGTAGCGGTACGTCCCGGGAGTGAAGGTGTCATTCACATGCGCAGCTATAGTGTCGTAGACTGCGTTGTCAACGCGCTTGAGGATGCTGTTCAATAAATATCCCACGCCAGGAGCAAGTCCTTCTTCGAAAACTGAATTGTAAGCGTCAACATCCACACTGATGCAGTATTTGTTTTGTGTGCACGCCTGCTTGATTGCGCCAATTCCGGTCAACCCGCCAACCCCCAAAATTACATCCGAACCGCGGTCAATCTGGGATTGGGCTATTTCAGCGCCAAACGCCTCGTTGCCAAAATCGTTGGCGTAATCAAGCATGACATAAGCCTGGTGATTTGCCCATTGGGCACCGTAGGTGTAAGGTGTGGTGAATTCAGCAATGGGTGGGATAGCCATGCCAGCAACAATACTGATTTTGTCGGTTTCAGTCATAAACCCTGCCAGGGTGCCTGCCAGGTAGGCGGCTTCTTCGACAGCAAAATGCATCCCACGCAAGTTGGACGGGTAATCTGCCTCATCCCAGGTCATATC
>JBCFBG010000031.1:13920-16413 GCA_038562515.1 Anaerolineaceae bacterium | reverse complement strand
ACTTTATTATGGTCAAGTTCCTGGGTTTTAATAAAATCATCAATTGAGGAAATTCCTCCACTCACCTTTGCAGGGCTACGCTATTTCATCGCTTTTCTTGTCCTTTTGCCGGGAATGTTTAGAAAGCGAGAATCTATCCGCCAAATTACCAAAAAAGAGTGGGGACAATTGCTGCTGCTGGGGTTGGTTTATTACGCCTTCACACAGGGCGGGCAGTTTTTTTCCCTGAAGTATCTGGATGCCATCACCCTCAGCTTGATGCTCAATTTTTCAGCACCCCTGGTCGCTCTCATCGGCCTGGTTGTGTTGCACGAGTCTGTCAGCAAACTGCAATGGGGTGGTTTAGCCCTCTTTCTGTTGGGTGTGCTGATTTACTTTTCACCTCAAACTGGACTTCCAAAGAGTGCGATTGGACTGTTGCTGGGGGCTTTTACCGTGATCGCAAACGCGATTGCGTCAGTTTTAGGTCGTGGGGTCAACCGACAAAAAAACCTGGATCCAATCCTTGTCACTGGCATCAGCATGGGGTTTGGAGCGGTTTTGATGTTGGTTAGCGGAATTGCTTTTCAGGGTCTGCCGCCTTTGAGTGGCAAATCGTGGTTTATCTTGGGCGTGTTGGCTGTGATTAACACGGCACTGGCATTTTGGCTTTGGAATAAGAGCCTTCAGGTGCTGACGGCGATGGAATCGAGCATCATCAACAATACCATGCTGATCCAAATCAGCCTGCTTGCCTGGCTGTTCCTGGGAGAAAAAATAACCTGGATTGGAGCCATAGGATTGGCGATCGCCAGCCTTGGAACGGTGCTTGTCAATGTTAAGCCTGCTACAATAGAACGATAATATTGATAGGGAGACTATTATCTCTTGATTCGATGACGGCGCATCCGAATCCACAGCGGCTGCACCAGTTTGCGAACCGTGTACTTCAGGGTCATTAGCGAGAGCTTTTTGCCACCATCGCGGTAGTGCACACGCAGCATCTCAGGCCAACAGCGGTCATCCTCAGCAATTGATTTGGCACCTTCGTGCAAACGGAAGGCTGCCCAAAGTTCAGGAACGTAAAGCAGCGGCGCATGGGTCGCAAGGCGCGTCCAAAGGTCGTAGTCCATGGCAAAGTAAAAACTGTCATCCAAAGGTCCGACTTTGCGCCACAAGTCAGCCCGGAAAAAGGCGGTTTGCTGCGGGATGTGCACATAACCACGGCGCAGTTTGTTCAGGTCGGTTTGGGCGGCCGGGAAATTGCCAATGACTTTACCATCAGCGTTGATCCAATGGCAATCAGCATAGACCATGCCCACGTCGGGATGGTCTTGAAGCTGTTGGACCGCAGCTTTGACGGCGCCAGGATAAAGAATGTCGTCCGAATTGAGCCACGCAAGGATCTCACCGTTGGCTCGCGCAAAGCCCTGGTTGATGGCATCGGTCTGCCCCTTGTCTTTCTGGCTCTGCCAGTATGCCAGCTGGTCACTATATTTTTCAATGATATCGAGACTGCCATCAGTGGAGCCGCCATCGATAACGATATATTCGATGTTGGGGTAATCCTGTTCCAAAACATAGCGCATGGTTTCTTCCAGGAAGCGCGCCTGGTTGAAGGAGGGAGTGATAATCGAGACAAGCGGATACTCAGTCATTGTCACCCTCTTGATTTTGGCTCTTTTGATAACGCTTTAACCGCCACTGGGAATACCGCTGCCGTATATTTTGGACACCCAGAGCACCAAAAGCCGCATAACCGATTCGCTTGAAAGTACCTTGAGCCGCAGAGGGTGCCAGGCGAAGCATTTTCGCGTACGAGCGCAACGCCAACTTGTATTGCCCGGCTTCCACCAGGTAAAAAGCGTTCAGGCGATGTGCACCAGCCCAGATTTTGTTAAAGATTTTGGCATTGAGGGGAAAAAAGCGTGGGTCTTCTCCGAGCCACCGGGCAATTTGGAACGCCTCCGCGCCGAATTCTTCAGCATGAGCGATGTTCTTTGCATCTGAGTGTATGCGTGCTGCCGACCATAACTCCCCAGGAATGTATTGAGGCTCAGCAATGGCTGCCATGCGCAGCCAGAGCTGCACATCCAGCAGGTAGTTGTAATTCAGGTCGAGATATCCAGCTCGTTCTAATACTTCACGACGCAAAAAGACACCGGGCTGACCAATGATTTTGAAGGTCATTAGATCCGCCAGTTTCCAGTCTCCATAACGCATGAGATTGAAGGGGGTGCCGTTTTCGTCGATGGACTCAACATCACTGTAGACAAAGCTGGCATCAGGGTGCTGTTGGAAAGCCTCTACTGCACCTGCAATCGCCCCCGGGTAGTACAGATCATCTGAATTCAGCCAGCCGATGATTTGACCCGTGGCTTTGGCAAAGCCTTTGTTGACACCATCCGCCTGGCCGCGATCTTTCTCGGAAACCCAGCCTGCCAGTCTGGGCTCATATTTCTTAATGATTTCGAGGCTGTTATCTGTCGAACCTCCATCAATGACCCAATATTC
>JBCFBG010000031.1:5701-13820 GCA_038562515.1 Anaerolineaceae bacterium | reverse complement strand
CGACCGGAAACATCCTTTGAAAATTTTGGCGAGGTGTAAGAAGTGTAGATGAAATGCATCCAGGGATCCATCGTCAGCCACTTTCGCGCCCGCCAGGCGAAGAACTTGGGCATCTGCAGATTGTTGAATTCCTCTACCGACTGTTCTACCACCAGATCATTGACGCAAACCAGAATATCCGGGTAAAAACCGAGTTCATCGGCTGCAAGGAAAATGCGGTTCATGCCGATGCAAAAGTCATTTTTCAGTTTGGAAAGATCAGTGTTTTTCAAGGAAGGTCCGTTGCCCACCACAAAGCAGCGCTCACCTTTGTGCGTATCTTTGAGGGCAGCCAGGCGGCGTTTTGATTCCCGACGCCATGGGTGCCAGTTTGCTGCAGGCAGTTCCGGCAAACGGCGCAAACCGTCATAACCTCGCCGGGCAATATCCATGAATCGATCCTGAAAGGTCATCGTCATCAAAAAGTCCTACTCTGTACTCAAACGGCAGGTTGCACCGCCATCAACTACCAACCCCTGCCCCGTGATAAAGCTGGAAACCGAATTGTCGCCGAGAAAATAGATGACTGAAGCGATTTCCTCCGGGTTGGCAACCCGACCGTTAACAGTTTTAGCTGCCAGAGCGGCTAATTGGGCTTCTTCCGATGTTTCACCAGCACGACCGCGGTGGAAGCCAGCTCGCAGCATGGGAGTATCGACCGCGCCAGGAAGAACAGCATTCACGCGAATGTTATTAGGAGCGAATTCGATCGCCATGGCGCGGGTGAGGGCAAGCAAACCTCCCTTGCTGGCGGCATAAGCGGCGATATTGGCGGAAGTTGCTACAGCATGCACCGAAGACACATTAACAATCGCCCCGCCACCCTCTGCTTTAAGCAGTGGGTACGCCAGTTTGGCACCCAGAAATACGGATCGCAGGTTCGAACCCATCACCGCATCCCATTCTTCCACAGTTGTCTCGATTAGCGGTTTGGTGACCTGGAAAGCGGCGTTGTTAACCAGGACATCGAGGGTAGGTGAAAAGGCGTTGGCTTTGACATAGATCATTTCAAGGTTTTCAGGCACAGCGATATCCGCTTGAATGTAGAGCCCATCCTGCGGGAATTCGTCGTATTTCGGTAGACGATCGACCCCAATCACTCGAAAACCGCGTTGGTTGAAATAAGCAACGGTTGCCTGCCCGACGCCACCAGCGGCGCCAGTGATTAAGACTGTTTTCGTTTTCTCAACCATTTTTCTCCTTTACTTTAATCTTCTCAGCATATTTTTTGCTTGAGTTAATCGAACTAATCTTTCTTTTCCATCGCCTTCAAGTTATTGATGTCTCCCACCGGGATATCCAGACCGATCAAGAGGTTGCGTAGGGAGTTCCAGTGAATGCGCTCATAGAATAAGGGGCTGCTGTTGGTATTATGGGGAGAGAGCAATACGTTATCCATCGTTGTCAACGGGCTATCAACCGGCAGAGGCTCTTCCTCAAAAACATCCAACGCAGCACCGCGCAAACGACCTTCTTGCAAAGCTGCAATCAAGGCTTCTTCATGCACAACCGGGCCGCGACAGGTATTGATCAGCACTGCCGATGGTTTTACATGCCTGAGCGTCTCAGCATTGATCAGATGGAAAGAAGTGGGATTAAGCGAGGTGTTTAAACTGATGTAATCGGACCGCTCAAGCAAATCCTCCAGATTTGTCATCTCTACGCCTTGTTCAAGGATGAAATCTGGTTCAATGTCTACGATATCGTTCCCCAGAATGGTCATTCCAAACGGACGGGCGCGTCGTATGACGGCTTTACCAATATTACCGACACCAACCACGCCTAGAGTCGATTCGCTCAAGGTGTGACACCGTATCTTCTTCCATTCACCTGCTTTCATTGCCTCATCCATCCAGGGCACGTTGCGGGCAAAAGAGAGCATGCCAGCCATAACACTTTCTGATACTGGCACGGTGAAGGCGTTGGGCGTGCGACCAACCATAATGCCGTACCTTGCTGCTGCTTCGGTATCAATTGCGTCCACTCCGGTACCCCATTTTGAAATAACCTTCAGTGTCCTCGCATTAGCAGCGATCACTTCGGCAGTGTAACGGTCATCCCCACAAATTGTGCCCTCGTATTGACCAGCATATTGCAGCAATTCGTCAACTTCAAATCTTTCGTCTACTTCTGCAACTACTACATTCAAACCAAAAGACTCCAGAATTGGGGTGAAACGATCCATAAAGGGGATCATGTAAGGTGCGGTAATCAGAACAGTTCTCATGAAACCTCGTTTAGTTTTGTTTTTGCAGTAAAGTTCCGGCGATGACAAAATCTAGTTCTTCATCGATATCAGTAGCTTCGCGGGCGTCCATTTCGAACATGAATGGGCGGTCTCCCAGGCGGTTGCGGCGGGTGAGCAGTGTTTCACGTGTGAAAAGATAAAGACAGGAGTTCTCTTCATAGATCGGAGGGAGATCCTGCGTGCGCAAGAGAACCGCCGGATTATGGTTTACAGCCTTTCCAAGCTGATCCCAAAGGCGGGTTTGGAGACGGGTAACACTGAAAAGGGAGTCATATTCCGGGTAGAGCCCGCGCAGCTGCTGGATAGCCTTGGAAATTGTGGCGGCTTTGAGCAGCGGGTTGGTTGAGTGGGTCTGCAGATAGAGGTCTGCCGGAACTTGGGCGGTATCATAGACCAATATCTCATTGGTGGGGGTTGTATCGGCACGCAGGTCTTCCGGTCTCAACAAGACCTTGACCTGTGGGTAATCCTTTGCCAAGCCATCAATGATGATGGGTGAATCTGTATTCACCACAACCTCTGCGATCTCAGGGCAGCTCAAGAGTGTCTCAATGATGTGGGCATAGAGCGGTTTCCCGCACATCGGGCGATAGTTTTTTCCAGGTACGCGTTTTGAGTCATGGCGCATGGGCACCAGGGCAACAATTCTTTCCAGTTTCATTTTCGATCCTCCATGAGCATGAAATCACCGTTTTGCAGAAGCCCATTGCTGAGAACTGCCATTGTCTCTGAATTGACTGGTAAGAGATTTTGCCACTCAAATTCTTTCAGTTTTACATATCCCGCCCAAACCCCATCTGGTTCAAGGAAGTCCTCAAAACTCAAAGAAGAGCGATAGAGCTGCCAATAAAGGAAGCGGCGGGAGTTCGCTTTGAAATGTACCGGTACCTCAACATGGTCAGCCTGAAGCAAACCTTCCAATTGAGCAAAGTAGGCAGGTTTATCTTGCGGAAACCAAACTACGTCGGAAGCGGTGTAGCGGGCTTTACCTGCTGAAAGCACACCAGCACCGAGGATGGATGCTTCCATGCCAATGGTGGAGTTATAGATCAAGACGAATTTTGCCATCCGGATAAGATCATAAGAATTGATGAATTCCTGGGGTGGAATGAAACGCAGATTAGGCACAAGCTCAACCTGGCGTTTTTTCGCCCACTCAGCCACCGATTCCTCACTGGCTTTACCTGCCCGGGCTTCGTCGGGATGAGCCCGAATAACAAAGAGCGTTTCAGGATGGTCTTTGGCTACCTGGAGAATATCGTCGAGCCAGGTAAACATATCTTCAAAGATCACATTGGCATGCGGTTGGCTGGTGTCAAAGATCACGTTGGTAAACACAGGCACAACCTGTTTGAATCCTTTGGCGAACTGGATAAATTCCGGGCTGAGCTGGCTCATTTCTGGCCAGAACTGCACTCCTGCCATGTGAAAATCGCCTTTAAACCTGGCGGTCAAGTAAGCATCCAGTTTTTCGTTTTGAGCCGGGTCAAGTTGAAAATCCTTTGGGATATCCAGGTCATATGCCGTGGCATCCCCGTCCGTGAAATAAGCACTTAGCGGCTGCATGCCAACCTCGTGGCTAACCACCCTGATACCGCGCCTGCGGGCGAGCCAACGGGCAGTTGCCTCGGGATATTGCATGCCGTTGAATACAACCAGCGCTTGAGGGCAGCTTTCGTCGAGCAGCTTTTCAAACTGCCCTGCCAAGGACCAAGCTGACTTCAGGTAATTTTTGAACAGATCTCGGGTGTATTGGTCGTCAAGCAGGTGATGCCGGCGCAAGATCCAGCGGATGGAAGGTAAAACCAACTCACCCAAAGGGGTGCCCAGGTATTCAAACTTCATCAGCTGAGGCAAACCCAGGGAATCCAGCTTTTTGTCAAGGTCCGCATTGGGTTTGTAATCAAATTCGCTAACCTCGCTGTTCGAAAAAGTGGCTTCAGACTGCCTCAGGCAGCCCGCGCACGGCGGAGCGGCATGAGCATCTTTGCGGCTGGTCCCCAGGAGGCAGGGTTTTAATCCAGCCGAACAGACAAAATGAACAACCGGCACACCTTGCAAGGTCAAGGTCCAGGCACTCAAAATCGCAAATCCAGCATTCAGGCTTAAGCCGTTCAGGCGCGTTGAAGCATCAAAGAATATGATCGGCGATTGATCCGATGCTGGCGCATGCTCACGAACTATGCGCGCCATAGCGCGCAGGTCGGAATAACCCTTGCGTCGGGTTGCTTCCCGCTTTGCCCGGTTTATGAACCGTCTCAGAATGCTGGTTTGGTTCATGTTACTGGCTGATCCGCCGTAATTTTTTGATTGAAGATTGCTCGCTGTCGTAGACTTTTTTGACACCGTCACCAAGTGACTTTTCGGTCACACGGATGTATTTTACCAGTGTGGCAATTCCCTGCGGTTCCACTGAAGCGCTTTGGTCTGAGCCCCACATTGCCCGGTCAAGGGTGATGTGGCGCTCCACCAGGCAGGCACCCAGTGCAGAAGCAACAACGGTGGGAACCAAACCAACCTCATGCCCCGAATAGCCAATCGGACAATTGAAAGTGTCGCGCAATGTTTGGATCATGCGCAGGTTCAATTCTTCTGGTGGGCAAGGGTAGGAGCTGGTGGTGTGGCACAGAACCAGGTTCTCTTCCCCTAACAGGTCAACCGCTTCCCGGATTTGCTCCATGGTGGACATGCCGGTCGAAAGTATGATCGGCTTGCCAGTCGCACGGTAGGCGCGCAGCAGTTCCTTGTCGGTCAGCAAAGCAGAAGGGATCTTGTGGGTGGCAGGGTTGAATTTCTCGATAAACTCGATGGAGGGAATATCCCAGGAAGAAGCAAACCAATCCAAGCCCAATTCCTTGGCATAACGATTGATTTCGTCATAAGCAGCTTTATCAAATTCGACCTTGTAACGGTAATCAAGGTAAGTGATGTAGCCCCAGGGGGTATCGCGCATCTGACCTTGTTGTTCCTTCGGAACACAAAGCTCAGGGGTTCGCTTTTGGAATTTTACAGCATCAATTCCTGCATTCTTGGCTGCCAGCATGAGGCTCTTGGCAACATCAAGATCGCCGTTGTGGTTAATGCCAATCTCACCAACAATATAGACCGGTTGGTTGTCACCAATAATTCGTTCACCAATATTGACTGAATATCTCATATGTTCCTTTACTGAGCTAAGTAGCTGCCAATCAAGTGCATGTCACATTGTTCTGTACACTTGATTCCAGGTGTTAACGTGAAATGATCATTGCGGAAGTTGTTGTAAGCTTCACCATTCCAAATGTCGTACAGGCTTTGCGTACGGGCATCTCCAAGGATGATTTCATTGTTGAAATCTTCGACGCATTGGGCACATTCTCCGTTCGATTTGATCGTCATGGAAGACCAGGGGAATTGGCAGAATTCCTGCCAATGAATGGAGGCAGTGGTCTGTTTATTATCTTCATACCACATCTGATCCTGGCTCTTGAGATAAACATAAACATCCAGCCCTTCAAAAGCTTCCACCAGTTTTTGATATTCATCCTGCTGCCAGGGCTTGTTCAGGTTGATCATGGTGATCACGATGGTAGTTTTGTAATTTCTTTGGGCTTTCAATTCCAACAGACGCAAGATATTGCGGTAGGCTTCGGTAAAGTTCGAGGCGTCACCCCGTACACTTTTATGGCGCAGGTCGTCAACGCTTTCAATGGAGTATTTCACCAAGCCCAAGCCATTCTCGAAGGTTTCGATCGTGCGATCCATATTGATATTGGCTGGATTGCAAGAAAAGTAAGATTCAAGACCTCGTTCGGTCATCCACTTAACGTAGTTGGGGATGTTTTTATCCAGGAGTGGGTCGCCGTAGCCATGCAAAACGATAACGCGGGGGATTTTATAGAGGAAGAAGTGATTTTCGCTCATGCCATTCCTTGGCACTCCATAGTAACCCTCTGCAAAGTCTTCCCAGCGAGCCAATTGTTCCTGGCTGAAAGGTGAAAGCTGATCAATCACCCTTTTAAAGAGCTCAGGAGCCATGGTTTCGACCGACCTGGTCATCATGGTCGTTCGGGGGCACATCTCGCAGCGCATATTGCAGGCGTTGGTGGTTTCGATGTTGTACGCCACCGGATTGGGACTTCGATAGCTCTCCAGCAACCCCTTGAGTTCCGCTTCTGAGAATTGCTCACCAGCCTTGAGACGTTTTTTTAAATCGCCAACCTTCATATAAAATTCGATATCGATCATCGTTGTTCAGTTTCCTTTATTTATTTGTGTATAGCTGTTCTAAGATTAATTCTGCTAATTCCCTGACGGCACCTTTGCCACCAGCGTGGTTGAGTACCAGGTCTGCCTGCCTGAGCACCTGTGGATGGGCATCGGCTGGACAGACGAAGTAGCCGACCAGTGGCAGAACCACCAGGTCGTTCAGGTCATTGCCGATGTAAATAATTTCGTTTGGGTCAATCTTTCTTTCATTTACCAAGTCTCGAATTGCCTGGTCTTTGTTCAAAACAGATTGAAATACCTCGATGTTCAGTTTGCGCGCTCTGGCAGTAACAACCGGATTGGTTTCGCGTGAGAGGATCATGGGTTCAATATCTGTATTTTGTTTCAGCAAATCAACTCCAAAGCCATCGGAGCGGCTGCAACGAACGCTTTCGCGTCCATCCTGGTCGACGTATACCTTGTCATCGGTCAACACGCCATCAAAATCCATGATGAGGTGGCTCACTTTGACAGGGAAGAAACGGCGGCTTTTAAGTGGGTCTATCACTTTGATGCGAGGGTCGTTGACAAGCCTGGCTGAACTTCGAAAATCTTCGATAGTATCAATGTCGACCGTGTATAAGGGGTCGATCAATAAAGGCAAAATCACATCACCAGTCAGGCTGTGTTTGTCCAAAATCGTAGTTGTGCGGATTGCATCAATATGGCCAGTCTGCCAATAGGTATCCGGGAGCGCTTGCCTGGGCGCGTTATATGGTTCGCTAAGTCCAGCGACATTTAACAGTGGTTCAAGCTGACCCTCGCGACCAATTTGCCACATCTTGAAAGGGTTTTGACCCGAAGGAACCACTCCACGGACACAATCGGCTTCAGGGTGCTCCACCAGCTTCTTGATGGCTTCGTCAAGCAGCCCGACGGGTCTGATGGGTGAAGTTGGGCGAAGTTGGATGACGATCTCTGGTTGATAGCCTTCATTTTCCCTCAACCACTGCAGAGCGTGTCCAAAAACAGGTAAATCGGTCGAGTCATCCTGTGCAAATTGAGCAGGGCGCACAAATGGCGTTTCAGCTCCCCATGCTCGGGCAACTTCAGCAATTTCAGGGTCATCGGTTGAGACAATCACTCGTGTGACCAGCTCTGCTTGCAAGGCTGCCGCAATGCTATAGGCAATCAGCGGTGCGCCGGCAAAATCACGCAGGTTTTTGCGCAAAATTCCCTTCGATCCACCGCGTGCAGGGATGATTGCCAATACTTCCGGGTGTGTTACCATGCTGTCCAACCTCCATCGACCACCAGGTTACTCCCGGTCATGTATGAACTGGCATCGCTGCATAAAAACAGCATAGCCGCATTCATTTCGTCCAGTTTTGCCATTCGTCCCAACACCGTGCGGGCACTATATTGTTGGGTGAAGGCAGCATCGTGGTCATTAAAAACCCCACCTGGTGTGAGGGCATTGACGCGGATATTTTTACCGGCAAAATAGGTTGCCAGGTAGCGTGTGAAACCGAGCACACCGGCTTTCGTCACTGAATAGTAAACTGGTTTGAACTGGCGGGTGCCATCCGGACGTTCATACAAACGCTGGTCAGGGCCAACCAGACCATACATGGAAGAGATATT
>JBCFBG010000031.1:0-5601 GCA_038562515.1 Anaerolineaceae bacterium | reverse complement strand
CACGGAACAACCACTCTGCGATGAACTTTGACGGGAGACTTCCACAATTTTCTGGACGCGTTTTCCGTCAGCCAGGGTGCAATGGGGGATATCCTCACCCTGGCAAAGCCGAACAAAGGCATCCATTTCAGCCAGAAACATATCGTTTCGTTCGAATCCATCAGGCGGGCAGAGCGTGTTTACCGTATCTGATTCAACATTTTCAATCACCGCACAGCCAGTGCCGCCATCCCATCGAATGCGCCCTTTTTCAAAAGAGATCTCGAGCGAATGCGAAGGCGGACGCTGATAGTAATCAAGGTGAACGGTTGCCAACGAACCTGAGTGAAATTTCAGAAGCAACTCAGCATTATCTTCAACATCCAGCTCCAGTGGGCTGAGGTTGTTCAGACTGGCTGAAACAGACCGCACTTCTCCCATCAGCCAGCGCAGATAATCGATTGGATGCGAGAGCGTGTTGAGAACGCCACCGCCCAGGTCAGCCCGGGCTGCATAAGAATTGCGATAATCTTCCCAGGGATGCCAACCCGGCAGGTATTCCCCCCAGTGAGCATGGGCTTTGAGTGCTTTTCCAAGCTGGTTGGAATCCACCAGTTCCTTAATCTGTCGCAAAACAGGATGATAACGCAGATGAAAACCCACCAGTGCGGGTTTACTGGCTTCATCCAGGGCTGCTTGAAGTTCGCGGATGCCAAGCAGGCTATCCGAGACTGGCTTTTCGATTAACAAGGCGGCACCAGCCCTGGCAGCAGCTGTTGCCACTTCCAAGTGCAGGGAGGTTGGATTTGCAACGATAACACCATCTGGTTTTTGTGCAAGCGCCTCGTTAAGTTCGGTATAGGTTGGGTAGTCGCTCAGTTCGGTATCTGGCAGCGTTGCCTGGTGGGTGCGGTAGAGCAAAAGATCTGTCTGTCCCAGGGTTTTTAGATTGCGCAGGTGCCTGCGCCCAATCGAACCTAAACCAGCAATCAGAAATTTCATTCGCTTCTCCTGTTTTCGTGTAAACCTCGGTAGAGCCAGTTGATCGTGCGTTGTGCCAGCTTTTGGACCAGTTTGCTCCCCCAAAGTCCTGCCGGCTTTATTGAGTCAGCAGTCGAAACAGCAGATTCAGTGGTGATTCCGTCCTTCGCAGCAAGCGCTTTGACTTCGTCGTCAATGGCATTACCCAGCAGGCGCATGGTCTGATCGTGCGTTGTCAGGCGTAAGTAGCCTTTGGCATCCATACGGTCGTCCATTTCCACCATGCGACCCATCATCAGGTCGCTCCAGCCGTCTTCCAACATTTCGGAGAGGACCTCAAGCAGGACCCTTTTGGGGATTAGAACCTGGAAATGGTGCGCGGAGACCCAGGCTTTTACGCCCTCGTAATCCACAAGGATGTCTTCGACACCAGCGATTTCACTTTGGTAGCGCTCTTGGGTGCGACCAGAGTTGTCCATGTATTCATCTTCCCACTTGCGTGGGATCAAATTTCCTCTTTGAACCATTTCAGGATGATCTTTTTCGTAATCTGCCACCCATTGGAGCGTGTTATCCGAACTCATGACGACACGCTGTTTGATGTAAAAGCCGGTCACCGCACCGACATTCGGATAGGTGTCAAGTATCTGGAGGTGCTTGGGCAGCCAACCAGGCAAATGGTAAACATCATCGTCAGTGTAGGCAATTACTTCGCCCTGGGCGAGGTTGGCGATGCGCCAGAGCGCGTTCAGCTTGCCGATATTCTGTTGAGAGAGGACCAGGGTGTCTATCTTTCCTGCTTGGTTGAGCTCTTTCAAGAAATCGGTCATTTCCTTGCAAGAACCATTATCGAAAACCAGCAGTTCGAACGGCTCAGGGGTGTTCGTTAATATGCTTTCAAGTGTCAGCCGGGTGACATCCAACCTGTGTTGAAAGTAGCCAGCCTGATTTGGGGCATAGACCAGCACAGCCACGGTAACCCGGGATGGTTTGAATTCGAGATGCTGACCACGGGAGGGGTTGGTACCTAAGCGTGCCATCACTTGCCTCCTAATCCGGATTTCGCCAGTTGCTTGTCCATCTCTGCTTGCTTTTCTTGTTCAATTTTGGCTTTACGCGGATGTAAAAACTGAAAGCGTTTGTGAGTGAGAGCATAGTTACCATCTGTTAACAGCGGTTTGTTTTGGAACTCACGCCAAAAACGCGTCCAGGTAAGAGGCATTTTCTGCAGTTTTCCGTTGACTAAACGATGTGAAGCGTCGTCCAGCACGAAAATTGCTCGCCTCCCACCAGCAAGCCGGATGTTTTCCCCAGTTTCGGGCAAGCGGTAGTGTGGCTTGCCATCAGGTAAATGGCGGTAATCGTGCTCCTGGTGGATGACATCCAGTTCGGCACTGCAGTCAACTGTAAGCCAACCCTGCCGGCGAGCCTGGTAGATCATCCAGTTATCCCAGCCGGCTCGGCCAACGCTGAAATCCGGAATCTCCTGGAAACAGGAACGGGGAAAGACGAAATAGTCGCTGCCAGTGCGGGGATGTAGTTTTCCATCTTTGTGCATTTTTCTTTTCAGTGCTGACACCCATTCGCCATCAAAGCTAAGAGGTTGAAGGATTTCCAAATCCCAGCGCTGCCCGATTAATAGGAATTGTTCAGCCTGGCTCGCAACAGTTCGGATCACATCCAACATCTCTGGGAAAAGGATGATATCCGCATTGACATAAGCCATAAACGGGCTGTCGTTCTCGTGACGACCGAGTTCAAAGATTGAACTGATCAGGGGGGTGCCCAGTTTGTTCTGGCGCACATCCGGGCGATGAGTGAAACCATAGCTTTTTGCTGCCTCGTCAATTCCCTCTTCATTACCAACAACAACCACGGAAACTGAATCGTCCAAAGCCTGCCATGAACGCAACGCATTATGCTGGATCAGGCTGGTGTGCGGGTCTACAAAAGCCTTGGGAGCAGTAAAGAGCGTGAGGTAGGGCGTCATCGTTTGCCCTCCACAGGCAGCCAGGCGCTGTTCGGGTTGAGCCGGGTCAGTACCTTACGTTTGAGCATACCCAGGTCGCGCTTCAGCCTGACCGCTTTTTCCGGTTTGGGCAGTTTTTGCACACTGGTGGACATAGGTTTGGCAAGAACGGTCAGGTAGAGCGGAAGAATTTTGGAACGAGGCATGCCGTGTTTGCGGGAAGCAACAGGCTCAAAACCAGCCTGCCGAATCAGCTCGCTTAGTGTGTGCTCAGTAAAGCAGGAAAGGTGGGCAAGTTCGTACGAATCATGCGCGTAGAAATTGGGAACTTCGATAAAGAGCAGCCCAGTCTCGCCTAGCAGGTCTTCACGGATTTGGGTTAATACCTGGATAGGGTTTTCGAGATGCTCAAGGACGTGCATCAGCGTGGCCAGGTCGAAACGATCCGGTTTTGTGGAGATCAAAGTCTCCAGGGAAGCACACATGGGGATGCCTTTTGCTTCAGCCAACGCGCGATAGGCATCGCCCGGTTCCACTCCTACCACCTTGGCTCCAAATTCTCGTGCGAACGTCTCAAGGAGCAAACCCGACGAAGCGCCGACATCGAGGATGGTGGAGAATTTATTGAAATTCAGGCTCTTTAGCCATTCAGCCTGGTTAATTGCTCGCTGAGTTTGCTGGTAAAGGTCCTTTGGGGTTGGTTCCGCGCTGGCTTGATAGATGCGGCGGTAGGTTTGCTGGTAGAAATCGGGGTTAGCAGCCTGGCTGGTTTGGGGGTTCTGAAAAACAAATCCACAATTCTGGCAGATTAAGTACTGAATTGGAAATCCGAAGGATTCCACCTTTTCAAAGTCCTTAACACGTTCACTGTTGCATAAGGGGCAGGAGATTCTGGTTACGTCATTGCGCGTAGGTATTACAGTTTCTTGTTGATTGCCAGCAATTGCCTGCGCTTCAGCTTTCGAAGAAACTGAAAATTGGGAACGTTGATCCACTTCATAAAGATTTTTGTGATGAACCTGGGCTACCTGGCTCTGCCATTCTGGATGGCGATCATTTTCTACTATCAGTTCCTGCAGGCTAAAGTCATCGCGTCCACCAAAGGCGGCATAGACCAGGTTGGCAAGCTGCAAATCTTCCGGGGTGTCGACAGTAAAGCGTAAATGCCCCAGATTAGGCTCCATCTCTGCGATCGTCACTTTGAACCTGCCAGGCGTATCATACAGATACGGCATAACATGTTCGCGTTGGTAAGGTTGGTCAGCCTGCTGCCATGCTTGTTGTAGCGCCTGGAAGGAGCAGACCTCGCAGTCCATGCCAATCGGGGTCGTGCGCTTAAAAGGAGGAGGGAGGCGGTTGGCAGCGAAATCAGCACCACTATCCTGAAATGCCTGGACCACGCGGTCAATTTCTTCAGGTGCGATCATGGGACAATCGGCAGTAATACGGACAATCACGTCAGCTTCCGCGAATAGGGCAGCCTGGTAATAGCGATCTAAAACGTCATAGAGTTCGCCACGAAAGCAGGCAATCCTTTTTTCCTGGCAATATTGCAAAATTGGTTCATCCGCAATATCGCTAGTGGTGGCGATTACAATTTCATCAATGAGCCGAGCCTGGCGAACGCGTGATATTACACGTGCGAGCATCGGCTCATCGCCAACAGGTAACAGCACCTTCCCTGGAAGGCGGCTTGAGCTAAGCCTGGCTTGAATAATCGCGACTGTTTTCAATGCAATCCTACTCGTTATTCAGCAATTGGGTCGATTGCCATCGAACCGACGCTGGTATCGTAATCTGCCAGGGAGACTGCCATGTTGGCGGGCGTGGTTATGAACACGCTGATCCAAAGTCGATTCTCTTCCTTGAAGATATAGGCAGCCCAGGCGTTGGCATCCTTGGAATAGGTGAAGCGGGTGACATCCCGCCCATCGAGGGTAAGGGCATCCCGATCTACCACGGTATTGTTGCGACTCAACACTTGTTCCAAGCCCAATGTGAGGATGCTCACAGGGAAACCAGCCAATGATTTGTTTTTGACTACCACCAGGCGGGTTGGGTAAACAGCCGGAGTGCCGCCATCAAAACCATACCAGGCGATATTCCCTTCCAGATCTTTGATCAGATCACCTGCAAACCCATCCGTAGTGCCAACCAGGTTGGTGATGGATTCGATGATGGATGGAAGCTGGGTTTTAATGTCTTCAGCAATATAGCTGGGCGGAAGCATGATTTGAATGCCCTCGCCATAGTACAACTGCTTGCCAGGTTCCGGGGTTGGCGTAGGAGTCGGTGTTGGCGTAACTGTTTTCCTTTGAAGTGGGATATTGCATGACACAACTGTCAGCAATATCACACCCAAAATCAAAAGGATCTTTTTGTTCATTTTATTTTCCTTCACTCGGCAGCATCTGCTGATAACAATTTAATAAGACCTGCCGGTTAACTTGCCAGTCAGCTTTGCGCTCGGCCGTAGCCCTGGCTTTTTTTGTCATCTCTTCGGAGAGATGACCTGGTATGTTCAGAATGGTTTCCTTCAAGGCATCAACCTCGCCATCAGGGAAGATCCAGCCGTTGTCATTATGGTACACCCATTCCAGGTTCGCCGGAATGTCGGATGCAATGGCAGGTAAACCACAAGCCAGGGCTTCCATTAGTGAAACGGAAGAGCC
>JBCFBG010000030.1:0-26362 GCA_038562515.1 Anaerolineaceae bacterium | reverse complement strand
ACTCACATTCTATTCGGAAAGGTGAATTGGTTTGGGTATAACCCTTTGTCTCCACCCGCATAGCGGGTGGTTTCTTGTCTCGAACGCTTTGCGTTCTCGACTGCCTAAAGGCACAATGAAACGGCAGGTCAATGACCTGCCGTTTTCTTCGTTTAGCGGCAAATCAAGAAGTACCTACCGAAGCATTTGGAATTTTTTATACGTGATGATAGTTTTCGGTCTTTCATAGATTGATGCGGTAAAACTATTGAGATTTTCATGGTTTTGTTGATTAAAGTGCGGTCATTTCCTTGACGTATCAAAATCAGCATGATAAACTTCTTTTTCTGTGGGGGCGTGGTGTAGTGGTCAAACATGCGGCCCTGTCAAGGCCGAGACCGCGGGTTCAAATCCCGTCGCTCCCGCTCACAGAAACTCCTCGAACGAGGAGTTTCTCTTGTTTAACTCGGCTTTTCATTTAATATTTCCCATTCGTCCTGAACGTATTACCTTAGCCGAAGTGATTTGAAAAAATACGCTATGGTTAGCTTAAACAAAACAGTGGAATGAGCAGGTACTCATTCCACTTTTTGTATTCTGCAAAAATGTTAATTCCCGTTGTTAATTCCCAGTTCGCGGGCTCGCTCTTCAAGCAACAAACGCTGTTTCTCGTGGTCTTTCGGATACGTGAAGTAAAAGCCAGAGAACATGATCGCGCAAAAAATCCAAGGAATAGGGACTGTCCAGAAAATTGCGGTCTGCAAATCGATCTTGTCTGCAATCAACCCAAATATCAGGGCAACAATCGCGGCAAAACCATTCTCAACAAAGGTGGTCATCGCAAAAGCAGTAGCACGCAACTCAGGGGGAACCACGGCTGCCATCATAGGCTCTTTCGCTCCTTTGCCAGGCCAGCTTATCAGCAATCCAATAAAGAAACAAAAAGCTGTCAACTGAACTATGTTCCAATTATCGGTGCCTTTGATCAGGATGATCGTCAAAGGAATACCGAAAATGACTGAGAGCTGACCGATGATCGTACGACCATATTTCGGGTTTTTCTGGTTAGCCCAATCGCCTAAATAACCACCTAAAACATTGCTGATGGCAGTACCGATCAACATAATTCCAAAAACGAGCGGAGCTTGCTGAGTTGAAAGCCCGCGTTCTTCAACCAACCAAAGGATAAGGAATGCACCCAGGATTACCCAGGGCATGGAACCAGCCAAACCCTGTAAAATCGCAATGCGGATGGTCGGAATTTTCAACACTTTTCGCAAGTCATCGAATTGAACCTTATACCGTTCTGCTTGCTCGTAAGTGAGTTTATTTTTCATCTCCGGTTCAGAAGAACCACGGACCGGTTCGTGCACGAAAATCAGGATAATAATTCCGGATAGAATGCTGGCAATACCCAAAATAATAAAGCCCCAACGCCACAACTCGGGGGTAGCCAATCGTCCCAAACCCAAGGTAAAAATGATGATTCCGAGCACACCGACGCCTTCCAGATATCCGAGCATACGTCCACGGATCTTGGGTGCAAAGGTGTCAGCCATGATAGAGAATGTCGCCGGCATAAGGCAACCCAGACCGATACCAGAGATGACGCGGACGAGTAGGAGTTGGTTGAAATTTTGAGTGAGACCAACAACAATTGTCCAGATACCCCAGAATCCAGTACCCCAAAAGAGCACCTTCTTTCGGGAATATTTGTCCGCTAAATAACCCCAAAACGGGGAGCTGAGTGCCTGGAGCAGACTGCGCACAAAGGTAATCCAGGACAGATTCCCGACGCTAAGGCTCCAGATCTGGCGTAATACCGGGCTGAAAATTGACATCGCCTGTGCTTCACCCTGATCGACAAAATAGCCGGATGCCAGGGCGAACAGGTTTCTAATTTGACTGGGTTGTTTTTTTGGGGATTGCAGCTCTGAATTTTCCATAAACCTTCCCTTTAGAGATTTTGACTGATTTTATCCTAAAAAACGGTTATTGGGCGATCAGAGAGCAGCTTAACTGAAAACCTGATGCTTTTTGGATCTTCCGGTAAAATTCCAGTAACCATTAGAAGAAGGACGTCTTATGAATAAAATCACACCCAGATTGACTCCATCCGCTTTTCCCGAGGCAATCGTTCTATCAAGCCAGGCGCGATTCACGATTCTGACCAGCCGCTTGATCCGCATGGAATTGGACCCGGATGGTTCGTTTGATGACCGTGCCAGTTTGACCTATTGGCATCGCCAGCATCCAGTACCAAATTTCAACATTTCACGGAGTGATGGTTGGCTGTCAATTGAAACGGATGATCTTGTATTGCACTTTTACGAGAACAACCGTTTTCACTGGCGGGATTTGTGGATTGAGATCAAAAAAAGCGGTCAACATTGGCGTTTTGGCGACCTCGATCACAGCAATCTGGGGGGCACCACCCGTACACTTGATAGCAGCCGGGGTCCTGTCCCACTCGGCAACGGGTTGGTTTCACGTTCAGGGTGGGCTATCGTGGATGATAGTAAAAATTTGGTTCTAGATGAAGACACTTGGCCAACACCGAGACAAAAATCGATCGCTTACATGGACCTCTATTTCTACGGTTACGGACAAGACTATCTAAATGCAATCAAGGATCATCAACTCATTTCCGGCAAACCAAGCCTACTACCCCGTTGGTCATTGGGCAATTGGTGGAGCCGGTATTGGGCATATTCTTCAGATGAATTGATCCGCCTTATGGATGAGTTCCAGTCTCAACAAGTGCCATTATCTGTTTCCATCGTTGATATGGATTGGCATAAAACAAAAACTGGTAACGATTCCTCGGGCTGGACAGGCTATTCCTGGAATCGTGATCTTTTCCCCGATCCAGATAGATTCATCGCTGATCTTCATCATAGAAACCTGAAGACTGCCTTGAACCTGCATCCAGCTGAAGGTATCCACAACCACGAAGACGGGTATCCCGAGATGGCTACGCGCATGGGGTTGGACCCAACCACAGGGCAACCCATTCCTTTCGAAATCGCTGATCCTCAATTCAGCCAGGCATATTTTGATGTCTTGCATCACCCGCTGGAAAACCAGGGCGTCGATTTCTGGTGGCTGGACTGGCAGCAAGGCAGCCGCTCCAAAATTGCCGGGCTCGACCCACTGTTCTGGCTGAACCACCTCCACTTCTACGACCAGGGCAAAACACCCGCCAAACGACCGTTTATCTTCTCTCGTTGGCCTGGGTTAGGAGGACAGCGCTATCCAATCGGATTTTCCGGAGACACGGTAGTCGACTGGTCGACACTCGCCTTCCAACCCGAAATGACAGCAACATCCTCTAATGTGGGTTATGGTTGGTGGAGCCACGATATTGGCGGGCATTGCGAAGGGGTGGAAGAGCCTGAACTTTATCTTCGCTGGGTGCAATTTGGCGTTTTTAGCCCTATATTCAGACTACATTCAACCAATAACGAGTATATCGACCGCCTGCCCTGGAGTTGTGGATTGGATGTGTTCCAGCTAACTCGTAAGGCAATGCAGTTAAGGCATCAACTGATCCCCTTCATCTACACCGCGAATGAAAGAAACGCTCGAACTGGTGAACCATTGGTACTACCCATGTACTATTCCTGGCCTGATGAAGAAGCTGCCTATACCTGCCCGGGTCAATATACTTTCGGTCAGAGTATGCTAGTTGCGCCGGTCACAAACCCTACCGATCCGATGACAGGGTTTGCACGGAAGGCTATCTGGTTACCCGCAGGAAACTGGAGCAACTTCTTTACAAATGAAGCCTTCCTGGGCGGCTGCTGGCACAGTCTTTATTTCGACCAAGGTGAAATCCCCGTGTTTGTAGCCGATGGAGCCATTGTTCCACTCAATGCAGATCCTGTCAGCAACGGTGTTGACCTGCCACGAAGTATTCGAGTTAAAGTTTTTGCCGGTGCAGAAGGCGAATTTGATTTGTACGAAGATGGTGGAGAAGGCCAGGCTTACCTGAACGGTGAATTCTGCCAGACTTTGTTCACCCAGTCCTTTGATCAGGGCTCATTAACTTTAGTCAAAGAAGCAACCAGAGGAGATTTCGCCAGTCAACTGCCGGACCAAAGAGCCTGGCAATTCGAAATTTTTAATGTCAGTGAACCCGCCTTTGTACAGATTCGTTTGAATGGGGAAGTCTTTTCATCAGCATGCCACTATGACAGTGAGTCGAAGTCACTGACCACAGGAGACGTAATCTGTTCAAATTCCTCGAAACTTGAGATTGCCTTGGAAGGGGTCAGGCTCGAGCGATATGAACGCAACCCGTTCGAAAGAATTCAAAGGCTGATCCAGCGGGTCAAATTGCCGTCGATTGTTAAGGAGCAGTTTATGCGCCGACTGCCCAACCTGACGGTCAACCCATTAAGTATGTTTGAAATTGCCCATATTTTTACAAAGAGCCAGTTGCTGGCGATTTACGAAAGCCTCGTGCCAGCCAACCTGGATAAGCCAGCGGAAATGATTAGCGATGCTTTTGAGGATATGATGGTGAACTTAAGGAAGTTGAGAGTCGACTGAGGAAGGCGATTCTCTTTCTTTTTTATCCAACAAGGTTATTGAAGCGTCTGATTGTTTTTCAAGTTCAGACGCTTCTTGTTCTTGTTGCTTGACATGCGGTGGTAAATCCAGCAAGCTCTCATCAAAGATTTTGCGTGGATAACGGCGAATTTCATCGGTTGTCTGAATTACATCCCTAAAGAGTTGGTCCCGGCTCAGTTTCCGGATCCAACTACCCAAGTCGCGACCGGTTTTTACCATTTTCCCCGGACCGAGAACGATGAATGCCAATACTAAAATTAAGGCTATTTCCAACCAGCCTAAATTCAAAAATTCCATCGCTTATTCCTGCGGTTTTTGGTCGCTGTCTTCAGTTTCTTCTTCTGGCTTGTCCGCTTGGTTCTTGCCGCTCAAACCATCTTTAAAAGCCTTGATGCCTGAACCAAGCTCACCGCCAATTTTGGAGATTCTTCCAACACCAAAAATCAAAAGTAAGATCCCAACGATCAACAATATCTCAAGTGGTTGTAAACTACCCATATTAACTCCTTAATTCTCCGCTTTTGCTGGTTTACTGGCGAGAGCAGAGAGCAAAATGCTTAGTAAATATAATACAAAAAGAGGCAACATAAAAATCAGCATATTGATTGGGTCGCCAGTAGGTGTAATAACCGCTGCCAATATTGCGATCGCTACTATTGCTACACGCCAACCTTTGAGTAGCATTTTTGAATTAACAATCCCAATCTTTGATAAAACAAAAAATACCAGCGGAAGCTGAAAACTGACACCGATCCAAAACATGATGTTGGTTGTAAAGCCGATATACGATTTCAAGCGAATGCTGGTTGTGACATCCAGAATCTCCTGGAAGAATCCCAGGGATGCAGGCAGCATAATGTAGAACGCAAACGCAACACCAGCCAAAAAGAGGAGCACCGCAAACGGTAGTGCCAAATAGATACCTTTTCGTTCCGCTGGCAATAGTCCTTTGCCCACAAATCGGAGAACTTGATAAATGATCCATGGCAATGCGATGATCAGCCCACCCAATAAGGCAACTCGCATATAAACAGACATCGTCTCGGTGACTTCGATTGCCTGCAAATTTTGAAGCCCACCTATCGGTTGGGTCAGGAAATTCAGGATTGGATTGACAAAGAAAACAACGGCAACAACGCCTGCAATCAAACCCACCAAAGACCAAAGCAACGTCTTCCTCAGTTCCTCGAGATGGGAGGAAATTGGTAATTTTTCTGCTTCGTCACTCATATGGCAATTTTACCTTGCTAACTCAAGGCAAGTTTGTAATAGTAAGGCTGCAGAGAGCGTCATCGCCCGTTCGTCAAAATTGAAACGGGGATGATGGTGCGAATAGAGGCTTCCATCGGCGCCATCGCCAGCACCAACCAGCACAAAACAACCTGGCACTTGCTCAAGGAACACACCCACGTCTTCAGAAAGCATGGTCTGGTAGGTCGAATCGATTTGAACCTGTATTCCCATCGCTGCAGCAGCATCTCTGGCTTTGCCTGCCACAATCGGATCGTTAATGGTTGGATTGACAAGCTCTTTAAGGATTAACTCAACCTTGCAGCCCATCGCACTGCCAGTGTTTTTGCAAATTTCTTCCAACCTTCGCTTTATTGTCTCGTAAACATTTTCACTGAGGTAACGAATTGTCCCAGTCATGACAACTTTCGAAGGAGTAATGTTGAAGCTGGTACCCCCCTGAATACTGCAAACACTGATAACAGCAGAATCAAATGGATTCAAATTGCGGCTAACAATGGTCTGAATTTGATTGACAATCTGGGCAGAGGCACTAATCGGATCAATGGAAGTGTGCGGTTGACCACCATGACCGCCTTTGCCAATCACGTTGATTTGAAAGGTGCTTGAGGCTGCCATGAGCGCTCCGCCGGTGATTCCCAGCCAACCAAATGGCTTTTCATTCCAAAGGTGAACGCCCAAAACGTAGTCTGGCTTGATCTGCTGGAGAACTCCTTCCTTTACCATTTGAAGCGCACCCTGACCAATTTCTTCAGCCGGCTGAAACAGTAAATGAAAAGTACCAACCAGGTCTTCCTGGATCTGGCGGATCATCCAACCGATGGTTAAACCAATCGAGACATGTCCGTCGTGCCCACAAGCATGCATCTTTCCAGGTACTTCTGAACAATAATCGACTTCATTATCTTCCTGCACAGGCAGGGCATCCATGTCAAAACGAAAGAGAAAAACAGGTCCTGCTTTTCCAGTGTCAAAGCTTGCTACCAATCCGGTTCCCGCAATTTTGCTCTTAACAGAAAATCCCAATTCTTGCAGCCTTGCGTTGACGAATTCTGAAGTCTTGAATTCTTCAAAAGCAAGCTCAGGAGTGCGGTGCAAATACCTTCTATCAGACTGCGTTTGCGAAAAACGGCTTTCGGCCAGCTCGATCAGGTTCATCAGACTCTCAAAATTACTCGTCTGAAATGTTCATAATAATTACTGTCGCTCTCGGTTGCCTCCTGACGCCGTTGATTCCATTTTTGAACGAACGCAGCCGGGTCGCCAATTTGTGAAACATGTCTCTTGAGCGCTTCCAAACGAAATTGCCAATATTCAGACACGTCCAATGTTATGTTTGGATCAACCGTCAGGCTCATCCACAATTCACGAATTTGAGTGGGTTTCAGCCCTTGCTCAATTTGCTCAGGAAAAAAGCTCGGGTTTCCTGCTGCCGGGAAGACCGCTTCCATGGTCAACAATCCAGCAGCGCGATGGTCGGGATGGTTGATGTAGTGAGTATGAAAATAGGTCTGAGGGTCACTGCTAACCACAATATCGGGTTGACGTTTGCGAATTTCCGCAACTAATTGGCGGCGATTTTGAAGGTTGACTTCCAGTAAGCCATCCTGGTGATCAAGAAAATCGACCAGACCAACCCCCAAAACATCTGCAGCATTGCGCTGTTCAATTTTTCGAATTTCTTTTAGCTCTTCACCTTCAGGATATTGCTCGCTGATGCCCCGTTCACCTTTGGTAAGGAGCAGATAACTGATTTTGTGCCCCAGTTTGCTCCACAACGCGATAGTACCACCCATAAAAAATTCCGGGTCATCCGGATGAGCAAGGACGATCAGGATATTCATCTTCTCTTCCCAGTCCTCAAAATTAACTGGTTGGATTATCTTTGTTACCATTTTCTTTCACTCTTTTATCAGACCTTGGTCCTCGACGATTGCGTCGCGAGTTTGATCGCTTGGCGACGTTGTTTTTTTGGCTCTCGGGATTGGTTTTCGTTTCGTCAGGGTTCGAAGGTTTTTGATCCTTCGATTTTCCCCGGGGAGATTGATCTCGAGCTGGTCGCGACTTTTCACTATTTCTTTCAGTATGTCGCTCTTCAGCTCTCGCTGGGCGACCAATGTTATCAAAACGCACCATTTCCACTTCATCATCCAATGAGGAGTTGTCAGGCTCACTTATTCGAGGGGCTGGTTGCTTATCCTCCATCTTGCCAGATTCAAGTTCAGCGCGTGTAATCACACGCTGACCAACATCCGGGATATAGACGAGTACAGAGTCGCTCATTGGCAGAACCTGGTTCACCTTACCTTCACCCAACGGCGTTTGAATGGTCTTTTTGACTTTTGGAAGCAGCTTGCGGGCTTCTTCGTACATATCGTGTTCGTACGCCAGGCAACAGCGCAGGCGACCACAAATACCTGTGATCTCCGAAGGAGTCAGAGAGACATTTTGCGATTTTGCCATTCGAATCGAAATTGAGCTGAATTCGGTCAGAAAGCGCGAGCAACAACGTTTTTCGATGCCGCAGGCACCCAAGCCAGATACTTCCTTCGCCATGTCACGGGGACCGACCTGGCGAATTTCCAGGCGTGTGTCACGGTACATAGGAGCTGCCTCCCGAATGAAAGTGCGCATGTTAAAATTTGGCACATCTTCGTAAGTGAGAAAAAGTGTCAGGCGAGTTGAATCAAACGAATACTCAGCATCCAACGCTTTGACTCCCGCGTAATCCGGTTTTTTCAGAAACTCACGCGCTTTTTCAACAGCTTCTGTCTCTTTTTCTTTGATCATATCCCGAAGGATCAGATCTCGAGGGGTTGCTTTTCGTTCCACGGTTTGAACTTCCTGTTCGTTGTCCGGAGGTGTGGTCATAGCATTCGTGACCTTCCCGATTTGTTTTCCACGAGCAGTGTTCACAATGACATAGTCACCTGGTTGGACGTCCATATCCTCGGGTAAGAGAAAATTGTAAGACTTTCCGACAGGTTTAAATTGAACTCCGATGAGTTTTTGTTCAGGCATAATATTTAATTATATCATCCTGCCTGGTTTTTCCTGAAAGCCTCTTTACTCGCTTCTGCAGCGATGTTTCGGGCAATCGAAACCAATGCTTCTCCGGCTGGACTGAGTGGCTCTTGCAACACTACCGGGCTGCCAATATCCCCACCTACCCCAATTTTAGGATCAAGTGGAATTCTTCCCAAAAAGCGTGCACCAACCTGGGTAGCAAGATGCTCACCACCTTTTTCTCCAAAAATATACTGATGGGTGCCATCCGGCATCTCTAAATAAGCCATATTTTCCACGATGCCAAACAGCGGAGTTTCCAATTTTTCAAACATATTTACTGCACGCCAGGCATCGTCAATCGCAACTTGTTGCGGTGTGGTCACGATGACTGCACCACTAATAGGCATGGATTGGGTCAGAGATAACTGGACATCGCCTGTGCCTGGCGGGAGATCGACCACCAGGTAGTCAAGATCGCCCCAATCGAAGTCGGTGATGAATTGCTGGATGGCAGAATGTAGCATGGGTCCCCGCCAAATAAGCGGCTGACCAGCCTGCACAAGGAAACCAATGGAAACCACTTTCAGCCCAAAAACTTCCGCTGGTCTGACTTTCTTCCCATCATTCGTTTCTGGAAGTTTGTCCAATCCTAACATTCGGGGGATATTCGGTCCGTAAATATCTGCATCAAGCAAACCAACTTTAGCGCCATCTCTAACAAGTGCGAGTGCAATGTTCAACGAGACAGTGCTCTTACCAACGCCACCCTTTCCTGAACCAACGGCAATGACATGCTTGAAACAGTTACCCGACAAATCCAGCGTTTTTGACTGACTGACCTTTGAGGTCATTTTAATACTCACCTCTTTGGCTTCAGTCATGGTCACCACTGCTCTGCGAGCATCTGCTTCAATTTTTGACTTCAAAGGACAACTTGGGGTAGTTAGAACGACTGAGAAACTCACTTTCTCGTCGTGAACCTCGATATCTTTAATCATGTCCAAACTTACCAGGTCACGCTGCAAATCCGGATCCATGACAGTGCTGAGGGCATTTAGTACTTGCTCTTTTGTGATCAATGCTTTCTCCTGCTTCAATTATTTGAAGTCAATTCTACGGTGACAGATGTCTTTTATCAAGTTAGAAGCCTGTTAATATTGTTTTTGCGATCGTGCCAGCCTTGCCAGACAGCCCAACGCTGCAGGCATCAGCGAGCAGTTCGAGGAATCAACTCTTACGAAATCACTCCACCGTGACTGATTTTGCCAGGTTTCTCGGCTGATCCACGTCCAATCCATGAAATGCCGCAATGTGATAGGCAAACAGTTGCAGTGGAATGATCGTAACCGCCGGGCTTAATAACCAGGGAGTTTTCGGAATCCAGAAGATCTCATCAGCAATTGTTGGAATAAGTTCATCGCCTTCTGTTGCAACGGCTAAAACCTTGCCACTGCGAGCTTTAGCCTGTTCAATCTGGCTGATCATTTTGTCATACCAGGGATCCTGAGTGGCGATGACAATTACCGGTAAGTATTCATCCACAAGCGCGATCGGACCGTGTTTCATTTCCCCAGCAGGATAACCTTCAGCATGGATATAGGAAATTTCTTTCAGTTTCAAAGCGCCTTCGTAAGCAATGGGCATATTGACGCCCCTTCCGATGTACAATGCGCCTTTGGTATCTTTGTAACGACTGGCAATTTCTTTGATCGCTTTTTCGCTTGCTAACGCTTTTTCAACCAGTGATGGAACGGTCAATAAATCTTTGACCAACTCCAGGCGTTTCTTCTTGTCAAGCGTACCCCGCAGGTCTGCCAGGTAGACTGCAATCATGTACAAATCGAGGATGGGCGCAGTGAAAGCCTTGGTCGAAGCCACACCGATCTCGGGTCCTACCTGCATGGAGATGCATCCATCGGCTACGCGCATTGCTTGGGAACCAATAGCGTTCACGATCGACCACAACGTCGCCCCTTTCTTCCGTGCTTCATCCATGGCTGCCAATGTGTCAGCTGTCTCGCCGGACTGCGAGATTGCCAATACCACCGTTCCAGCTTCCAGAATCGGATCACAATAACGGAATTCGGATGCAACCATCACTTCAACCGGAATGCGTGCAATGTGCTCAATCAGGTATTTTCCAATCATTCCAGCATACGCAGCCGTACCACAGGCGGTGATGAAGATCTTTTTTATTTGCCTGGCTTTCTCTTCGTTCAAGTTCAAACCTGGCAGAACGATCCGGTAATTTTCATAATCAATTCTTCCGCTCAACGTATCAGACAGAGAACGGACCTGTTCGTGGATTTCCTTCTGCATGAAATGGCGATATTTGCCTTTTTCTGCAGAAATCGGGTCCCAGGGTACGTCTTGAACATCAGCTTCAATCAGGTTTCCCTCCAGGTCTTGTAAAGAAAAACCATCTCGTTTGACAATCGCCAACTGACCTGATTCAAGGAATGCAATCTTACGAGTATGGCTCACGATTGCGGGAATGTCACTGGCGATGTACATCTCGTTTTCGCCAATGCCAAGCGCAACCCCACCAGCATTTCCTAACCTGGCAGCGATCAATTTTTCTGGTTCAACGGTAGACATAACCACAAGCCCATGCGCGCCTTTGATCATTTTGAGCGTTTTTTGAACAGCGATGGACAGATCGTTTGTCTCGTTATAAAAAATTTCTATCAAGTGGGCAATTGTTTCAGTATCTGTTTCCGATTTGAAGTCCACCCCTTCAGCAATCAATTCTTCTTTGAGTGAGAGGTAATTCTCAACGATGCCATTATGAACGATTACGATTCTCCCAGCCATTCCCAGGTGAGGGTGCGCATTGAGTTCGTTAGGGGCGCCGTGCGTTGCCCAACGAGTGTGCCCGATCGCGGTGGTCCCATGAACCGGATTCTTATCGATCAGCTTTTCCAAAAGCGCGACCTTGCCTGCCACCCTTCGGATTTCAATTTTCCCATGATCAAGAATCGCTATTCCAGCAGAGTCATAACCACGATATTCCAGTTTTCTGAGACCCCCGACGACAACAGGCGTGGCATCTTGCCCGCCGATGTAAGCCACAATTCCACACATAAGTGCTCCTAAGTTTTCTATTATGTCCTGGAAAAAGGGTTTTACCCTGGAGGCATCCGCCGATCTATCGATTTTCCCATGTTTCCATGGTTAGTCTCCCCTTGCGGGAAGAAACCTCCCACCTCGTCACCTGCTGAAGCAGGTCAGGCGCTAAGTTTTCCAAGTAGGCTTTATTATACAATAACGTGCAATTTGCATACCGGATCATCTTTAGCTCGACAATCTGAGCTTATGGCAATCAGGTTTATTGCTTTCATATTATTGATAATTTTCGTTTTCCTCAAAACAAGAAAAAGCTCGAAGCAGTCACAAGGCAAAATGGTCACGCAACTGTTGGTAGTCCTCAGGCGTGTCGATGTCCCGGGACATCCAATCGTCCAGCCAGGGGAAAGTCGTGTGAGGACAAGCAGAAATAATTTGCCTGCCACCGGCATCTCCCTCCAGCTTTTCAAATAACTGAAAGCAAGACGCAGGAAAGTAAACCGGATTGGCGCGTCGGTCATTGATGATCGGTGTTACTACTTTTTTGCTTCTACGACCTTCTTCAACCACAGCGCTTACTAAATTCACTGAAAGTTGAGGTTGGTCACAAAGTAAAAAGAGTACTCCTTCAACCGGCTCCGATATTGCCTTAACACCGAACTTTAATGAAGTACTCTGCCCAAGTTCCCAATCCGGATTTACCACGACATGAACAACATCGTCGTCGATCGTTTCCTGGATCTTCCCGGCATTAGCACCCAACACAACAATGATCGGGTCAAGACCAGCCGATTTCGCTGTTTGAATGGCTGTATTGACCAGGTTTTTATCACGCCAGGGTAAAAGCTGCTTGATATCGCCAAAACGGCTTGAACTTCCAGCAGCCAGGATAATCCCTGCGACTCGTTTTTCTTCCAATTCCTTACTCGTAATCCCAAAAGCCAACTTCGTGTGCCGGCAGTTTGCCCAACCCACGCAGGACAACTTCATCAGTCAGTGGGAAGCGATCGAAGCGCACACCTGTTGCCTGGTAGACCGCCTCCAGCACACCAGGAGCAAAGGGTAAGTAGGGCATTTCTCCGACCCCTCTGGCGCCAAACGGACCAATAGGATCAGCCAATTCCATGATGATACTGCGGGTTTTGTCAGGGATATCCTTGACAGTCGGAATGAGATATCTTGAAAGGCGATCTGTCAATGCCTTTGCATCTTTCTTCTTCCAGTCTTCCAGCAGCGTATACCCACTTGCCTGAACCACAGCCCCTTCAATTTGACCTTCCACCAATTGCGGGTTGATTGCCTTGCCAACGTCATCAACACTGATAACTTCACGCAATTGAACATTTCCACTGCGCGTATCGACGTCAACCAAAAAAGCCTGGGCTACGTATCCATAAGTAAAATTCGGGTAACAATGCCCATCAACTGGGTCCATCGGGGTTGTTTTTGGTGGACGGTAAACAAAGGACCCAATCGCAGGTCGGTTGCCTTCTGCCCATTTTTCCAAAGCCATTTTGGCAGCACCAATGATAGCGTTACCGCCCATATGAGTCATCCTTGAGGCGGAAACGCTTCCGGCATTCAATGAAGTGGCAGTGTCAGAAAAGAAGGTGCGCATCTTGCTCAAAGGCAATCCCAGTGCGTCTGCTGCCATTTGGGTGAAAATTGTGTGCGATCCTTGACCGACTTCCGCTCCAGCATGAAAGAGTCTGGCAGCCTCTATTTCCTGATCGCCTTCCAAAACAATGGTTGCACCGCAATTTTCCGGAGCGCCATAAGAAAAGCCAATATTTTTATATCCGCAAACCAGGCTCCAGGCTGATTTAATGTTTGGGTTCTTGGATTGTGGCGGAATTGGGCGTTTCCATCCTGCCTCAGTTTTTGTCCATCCAGCTTCTACAGCGCAACGTTCTGTAACTTCACGAATCGTTACACCTGGCGGAAGAATCGATCCCATTGAAATGATCGAACCTTCCTTGAAGAGGTTTCGCATTCGTAATTCAACCGGATCCATTCCTAACACATCCGCGAGCTTATCCATCTGCGTTTCTGCCATAAATATGGCTTGCGGACCACCAAAACCACGGAAAGCACCTCCAGGAATATCATTGGTGTACACCGCATAAGCATCTGTGGCAACATTGGGAATATCATAAGGGCCGACTGCCAAAAGTGTGGCATTACCCAGCACTTTGGTCGAAGTATATGCATAGGCTCCGCCATTCGCCCAAATTTGGCATTGCGCTGCCAGAATCTTGCCTTCCTTGGTGGCACCCCATTTTGCTTTCATCGTATAAGCATGCCGTTTGGCATGCCCAAGAATCGACTCTTCCCGTGACCAGACGATTTTTACAGGTCGGTTGATGCCTTTTTCTTGTAATCGCATGACTGCCAGCCCAAGGATGATCTGTACAGACATGTCTTCTCTACCACCAAAGGCACCGCCAATGGCAGGATAGATGACGCGTACCTTTTCGTTTGGAAGACCAAGCGAATGCGCGATTTGTTCCTGATCCTCATGCGTCCATTGCCCGCCGACCACAACCGTGATTCTGCCTTCATCGTCCAAAAATGCTACTCCAGCTTCAGGCTGCAGGTAAGCATGTTCTTGTACCGGGGTCTGATATTCACCCTCAACAATCACATCGCAGGAACTGAAGGCTTCTTCCACGTTACCGAGCCGTATTACGTTGTGATGAAAAATGTTCGAGGTTTTTCCAGGATGCAAAATGGTAGCATCCTCTTTTAATGCATCACCCAGTGTTTTGACGACTGGCAGGTCCTGGTACTCAACTTTGATTAGATTTAACGCTTTTTCGGCGATTTCTGTGCTCTCAGCAATAACCAGCGCAACCTGGTCGCCTACGAAACGGGCAACATCAGCACCTTTCATGTCAGAACCAGGTCCACAGAGAACCGGTTGGTCGCTGAAAATTAATCCATACTCATTGACTGGAACATCCCGGGCAGTCAAAACCAGTACAACTCCCTCGAGCGCTTCGGCTGCGGACGTGTCAATGTCCAGAACTCTGGCATGTGCTCGCTCTGAAAACAAAACTTTCATGACCAATTGGTCCGCAAAATTAAAATCGCCAGGATATTTGGCTTTTCCAGTTACTTTAGCCAGGGCGTCAACACGGTTTGTTGATTTTCCGACTTCGTTCATCGCTCACCTCCATTATCCTGGCAAGCGGCTTCGATTGCCTGAACAATTTTGTAATAACCAGTACACCGGCACAGATTGCCCGATATGCCATCCTTGATTTCATCTTCTGTGGGATGAGGTTTTTCTTCTAATAATTTCACGGCTGCCATCACAAAACCAGGCGTGCAATAGCCACACTGTACAGCGCCATGGTTAATGAACTGCTGCTGAACTGGATGGAGCTGCCCTTCTTCTGTCAAGCCTTCGATTGTAGTGATGGTCGCCATATGCGCCCTGGGAGCAGGCACCAGGCAGCTGACCACAGCCTTTCCATCCAGGTACATTGTGCAGGCACCGCACTCGCCTTCTTCACAACCCGGCTTGGGTCCATTGTAACCTACGCGCTCTCGAACAAAATTCAGCAGGCTACCCTTTATGTTTCCTCCAAATTGTAAAGGTTGTCCGTTGATCGTGGTCTCGAGGTGTTCCTGATCCCAGGTTCCATTCGGTACGGCTTGCCAACCAGCTCCCTGGCTCAGGGTAACCGGATTTACAGGAACCTTTTGATCCTGCCGATCTTCCATCAATTCCACCAGGGCATCTTCGACGATCACCTGCATCATGTATTGGCGATAATCAGCACCGCCACGCAAGTCAGTAATCGGCTTGGTATCGAGAGCAGCCAATTCAGAGGCTCTTTTTATTGTCTCTGCATTCAAGCGGTTGCCTCTCAAGAAGTCTTCTGCGCCTGTGGAATGGATCACGGTGGGTGCGATAGAACCCATCGTTACAACAGCATCCAGAATCTGGTCATCCTCCATATCCAGGAGTACACAACAATTCAAAGTAGATATCGCTTGGGTTCTTCGAAGAGCTTGCTTGATGAAGCTGCCTCTTTGGCTGGCTTTCAGTGGTTTGAAGATAATTTCCCGCACCAGTTCATCCTGCTGCCTGGTAGTTTTCCGCAAGCCAGTATAAAAATTGTTCAGGCGGACCTGTCTTTCTCCCTTGCTGGACACTAAAACCAGGCTGGCGTCCATTGCCAAAAGCGGTGTGATGGTGTCATTTGCAGGCGATGCTGTTACCAGGTTGCCAACCACAGTTGCGCGATTGCGTAGTTGAGGAGAGGAAACCCGATAACACGCCTGAAAAAGCGGCGAACCGAGCCTGCGAATCAACTCTGATCGTAAAATATCATTGTGGGTGACGTTAGCTTGTATATGAACCAACCCATCGCTGTCCTGGTAGATAGCATCAAGATCCCGTACCCGGGAGATGTCGATGACATCTTCCAAACCTTGCCATTTGCCATCCCGGATTTCGACCATCAAGTCGGTTCCTCCGGCAATGATTTTCGTCAGGTCATTCGCACGGCTCAGCAGGTCAATTACCTGCTCTACCGTTTCTGGCATGTGATAAGTTTTCCACATAGGTACCTCCTGGAGACAAAAAACTATCGATTTCGGGCGTGAATAACCTCAGCCAAAATGCTAATTGCGATCTCGTCCGGTGTTTCGGCTTCAATATCAATTCCAATAGGAGATTTGATCAGATCAATTCTTTCTCGGGGAACTCCTTGCTCTAACAGGGCTTTCTTGGTGGTAGCCCACCGCTTCAGAGAACCTATCATGCCAATGTAAGCCGGCGTGTGCTCAAGAATTGCCGGAAGACCGACAATATCTACGTCGCTTCCTCGGGTAACACCTACAATGTAGACCTGTTCATTAATGTCGATATGGGCTGGGATTTCTTGCATTGGTATCGGCAGAAACTCAACTTCGCCAGGAATCTGTTCGCTGGTACAGAGTTCTGTCCGGTCATCCGAAACAATTACCCTGAAGTCGAGCAATTGACCAAACTTCGCCATCGAGCGACCGACATGACCAGCGCCCAGGATTAGCAAAATCGGGCGAACTGACTGGGGTTCAATGTAGACAGTTACATCGCCGCCACAAATTCCAACAGCATTTTGTTGTTTTGGGTCAAGGGTATAGCGAAGGATCTCTGGTTGACCGGTTTTTAATGCCCTGAGGGCAGCGTCCACGGTCTCATTTTCCACCTGCCCACCACCGACTGAGCCAAAGGTTAACTTGTTAGGATAGACCAACATTTTACTTCCGGCATGTCGTGGTACGGCACCTTTGGTTTCAATCACCACGCACAGGCAAACCGGCTGCCCTGATTTGGTAGCCTCATACAATTTTTCGTAAAGTTCTTTCATTACACCTCAAGTAAAGATAATAGGATTGGTAGTAGCTGTTTCTTTCGGGAAACAACCCCAGCAGCCAAGACTGTTCCATCAGGTAAAGGTTCATAAGGTAGTTCATCCAAAACCGGCGGAGCATTAACAAAAATCAACCGACTGCTACCCTCAACCACATCGGTCACCATCAGACCAGCAAAATCGAGCTCTTGTTCCTTGTTCAAGCCAATCAAGGCCTTCTTTAATGGCTCAATATATTCACCGATCTGGTACAAATCGGTGGTTTCAACCTGGGCAACAGCAAACTTAAACCCACCGTTTTCATAGATTTTCATGTCCGTTCTGACGATTGCATCCGGTTCCTGCGTCAGCAATCCAGCACCAGCATGAAGGATGCTCTCACCCCAACTTTGGATATTCTCGTTCTCCAGGGGTGAACCTGGCACAAAAGCCCAGCGCGCCAAAACATTGGAGATTGCCTTATCTCTCATGGTGGTTGTTGGCGATGTCAATATGAGCGTATCTGAGAGTAAACCAGCCAATAGCAATCCGGCGACGTCAGGAGGAGCACTTAAGCCAGCCTCTGAGATCTGCTCAGCAACCAATGTCGAGGTACTACCCACGATATCAACTGTAAACTTGATCGGGTTGTGAGTAGATTGATTACCAAGCCGATGATGATCAAGGATTTCGAGCAATTCGCTTTCTTCCAAAGAGGCAATCGACTGTTGTGGTTCATTGTGATCAACCAAAATCACCTTAATCCGAGGTGGATTGACAATATCTCGTTGACGGCTAACACCCAGGTAGCGATTGTTTTCGTCCACCACCCAATATTCATTAAATTCCTGCCTTAACAGTCGGTTTATGACATCCTTGATACGAGTTTGCGGTTGAAATTTTGGAATATTCCGCGTGGCAGCTTCCCGGCATTGGATATCGAGCATTTCTGAGATGGTCATGTCCCTGAACTTGGGATGAGGACCAAGAATTTTTCGCAGAAAGTCGAACATGCTGCCACCGGTAACCATGCCATATGGCGTGCCATCGTCATTGACGACCGGTGCGATGCCACCAGTTCGAGAAAGAATCGTCCAGGCTTCATTGAGTGACTTTTCAGGGGAAACCACGTCCAGTCGACGCATGACCGAATCAAAACGAGGACTGGCATCGGTCAGGAGCAATGGCGGCTCGATCCCGAGAGTCTTCAGAATAAACGAGGTTTGCATGTTGACAGCGCCAGCCCGACTGGCAATTGTGGGTTCACCGTCGCGCTCATTGAGCAACCAGGCGTAGCCGATGGCGGAGGCGATCGAGTCGGTATCCGGATTGATGTGGCCGGTTACGTAGATGCGATCTGAGGATTTCTTCTGATAATTTCCTTTTTCCATCAATCGCTCACTTGTTTCTCAGGACACGCCAAATTTTTTCGGGTGTCACAGGATTATTCAAAATGCTCGCCCCACAAGCATCGAGAACCGCATTCCCAATTGCCGGAGCAGCCCCATCCAGTGGAATTTCAGCTACAGCTTTGGCGCCAAACGGACCGGTCTCTTCGTAGGTTTGAATAAAGATTGAGCGAATATTCGGCATCTCATCGGCTCTGAAAATGTGATAATCGACCAGGTCTTTTTCGCGAGGCTGGCCGTCTGCATCATAAACCATCTCTTCACAAACCCCGTATCCTAACGCCTGGGCAATTCCACCCTCGATCTGTCCTGATGCTGAGATTGGGTTGATAATCACACCAGAATCAACCGCCATGATCAATTCCTCGACCGTAACCTGTCCAGTCTCAATGTCGACCAAAACTGTCGCAAATTGCGCTGCAAAAGGAGGTGGGGAATTGGGTGAAACATACGAAGCGCTCGCCATGATCTGTTCCTGCTTACGCCAGTGCAGTGAATCCAGGGCTATTTCTGCCATGCTGACTTGTTCACCGTTGGGTGCCACAGCATGATTGTCCCGTAAGACAATGTTTTCAAGAGTGCATTCGCATCCTCGGTCAGCAAAAATGATAGCCGCCCGTTCTTTTACGCTCGCAGCAACTTTTTCTGCGGCTCGTTTGACAGCAGTTCCGGAAATGTACGTCGTAGATGATGCGTAAGCACCAACATCAAAGGGGGTTGTATCGGTGTCCGAAGAGGTCACAATCATGTCTTCAACCTTAACGCCCAACACTTCCGCCGCAATTTGAGCCAAAGCAGTATCACTGCCGGTGCCAAGGTCTGTTGCACCAACCATCAGGTTGAAGCTTCCATCATCATTGATCTTGATGTGAGCGCCGCCCATATCCAGATAAGGGATAGCCGTTCCTTGCATAACGGTGGCAACGCCAATTCCACGGCGCAGATGCGGTTTTCCGGGAACAAGATGCCAGCCTTCGTTACCAAATTTATCGTCCCAACCAATGGCTGCTTTCCCCTGGCGAACACATTCTTCCAAGCCAACAGTATGCACAACTTCGGGCACAGGCTCGCGTCCCTCGTTCCAGGCGGTGCTGAAAGGCTGGAATTCACCGGCTCTCAAGGCATTTTTCAAGCGAAATTCGGCTGGGTCCATGCCAAGCTCTCTGGCTATCGTCTCAAGGTGTCGGTCTAACGGCCAGTAACCTTGAGGTACGCCATATCCCCGGTAGGCACCGGAAGGAGGTGTGTTGGTGTAGACGATATCCGCGTAGAAGCGAATATTTGGTTTCTTGCGATATTCACCGTCACCGACATACAGCCCCATCGACTTCTGACCGGTATTACCCGTGACTGTTAGCGCATGACAGCCATAAGCCCCGGTATCCGAAAGGGCATACATCTCATTGGCTGTGATGGTGCCGTCGTTTTTTACACCGGTCTTCATGCGAATATGCATAGGGTGCCTTGAACGGGAAGCAATGAATTCTTCCTCACGAGTCATTTCATATAAAACCGGTTTGCCGGTGGCAATTGTGAGGTGTGCAGCTACATCTTCGATTAAAACTTCCTGCTTATTGCCAAAACCACCACCGATACGCGGTTTGATCACGCGAATTCGTTTGACCGGCAAGCCGATCACTGGCGCAATAATACGGCGCACATGGAAAGGCACCTGCGTGCTGGTGCGAACAACAAGGCGATCATCCTCGTCCCACCACGTCAGGGTGACATGCGGTTCAATATGAGCTTGCTGAACTTTGGGAACCCAATATTCTTCTTCAAAAATTCGGTCCGCTTCAGCAAAACCTTGATCGACATTGTTAATATCAATTCGGATTTTGGCTGCCAGGTTAATGGTTGCGTCCGAATCAGCAAAATTCACAAATTCAGTTTCATCATGGATCATCGGTGAACCGGGTTTCATCGCATCCCGCATATCAATGATCGGAGGTAATTCTTCATACTCGACTTTTATCAAATTAAGTGCTTTTTCTGCGATTTCGGGGGTCTCGGCCGCTACCATAGCCACCCGGTCACCCACAAAGCGAACTTTATTATCCAGGGAGAACATATCCAGCGGGCCTGGAATGGGGTCTGACTGACCGGCAGTGGAGTGTACAACACGGGGCAAATCTTCCCAGGTTAATACAGCAGCCACACCTTCCAATGCTTTTGCCTGGCTGGTATCGATGCTCTTTATCCGCGCATGAGCGTAAGGTGAAGCCAGAACTTTGGCATGCAGCATGCCTGGCAACTGCCAGTCAGAGGTAAAAGCGGGTTTTCCTTGTACTAATTTGGCGGAATCAACTTTAATCTCAGATTTTCCAATCGTGGCTGTTGCCGCTCGATGATCGAGGGTAAAAATTTCAGGTTCGTAGGCTGATGTGTCAGAAGCTTTGCCATCAAAACCCGTGAGTGAACGGATTTTTTCGGCAGCGGCTAACACAGCCTGGACCGGTTTTACATAGGCAGTACAACGGCAAAGCACGCCAGACAAAGCATCTCGTACCTCAGCTTCACTTGGATCGGAGTTCTTATCCAGCAGAGCTTTGGCAGCAAGGATCATCGCAGGCGTGCAATATCCACACTGCACCGAACCACTCTCAATGAAGGCTTGCTGTAAGATGGAATAACCATCAGTTTTTTTCCAACCTTGTGAAGGGTGTTGACCCGCGCTTTCAATGGTTTCAATGTCGTGACCCTGGGCCTGCACAGCCAGCAACATACAACTATTAATCGGATTGCCATCCATCAAAACCGTGCAAGCGCCGCATTCCCCTTTAACACAGCCTCCGGATTTTGCACCAAGAAAGCCGAGCTGGCGCAAGACACCAAGCAATTTCTCTTCTGGTCTGACCTCAATCGGATAGTCTTTTTGATTGATACGAAGGTTTAAGTTCATTTTGTCTCCTGGAGTCCTGCTTCAAGGTGCAGTTTTAGCAGCGCTCTGGAAAGCAGCACTGCCCCGACTTCCTGTCGATATTCCGCGCTTGCCCATTCATCTTCCGCGTTTGCCAATATTGCTTTGATTTCTTCCTGACCATCATCATTTTTCAAAGTGAATCTGGGGATTAATTTACAGACTCCTCCAACGGAAACATGAACGCTTCCATCGCCTGATTTCGCAACAGACACACACACAATAGGTAGATCCTTGGGGCTTCTCGCAACACTTTCAAAAGCAAGATTAAGGACCTCAGGAATTCGAATCTGAATCACGGGATCTTCCTGGGTTTTCTCTTCCATGTACGTTGCGAGGAGGATTTCCTCATTCCTGTTCAGCAAAACAACTCTGGCATTCAGGCCAAGAAGACAACATAAAACTGGAGAGCGTCCATTAGTTTGAGCCAAAAAGTTAGTGAGGCTGAGCGTGTTTCGCACGTTCAAGCCGTACTCTATGCTGAGGGCTTCACTAAATTCTTGCAACTCAAGGCTCTCTTCCAGCGATTTCAGAGTAGCCAGTCCGCCAATTTGCAGGCCGCTCTCGTTCCATTCAACCACGTCCAGTCCGGCTTTCTGCAGATCAATTAAGACTTCCAGTTCTTCTTCCAGTTTTGGTTGGAAAGTACCTCCAAAAAGCAGTTTTGCCTTGTCGCCGAATTGTTGTTTCAACGCCCTGGCTTCATCCATGGACGTTGGTCGCTTGTATTGCATAGTTTTTTCAGTCATTTGGATACACCTTCCACCCGGATTCTTCCAGGTTGTTTCCCTCGGTCAATTCATTGGTAACCTCGACAAAAAATGCCTCACAGGTTGCCAGAACCACCCCGTCCTTCGTTTTGATTTCACTGTGACCGACCGACAGTTTGCCGTGTCTTTTTACTTGCTTTCCGAGCGCTACCAAGGGTGTGTCAGTCGGCACAGGTTTAATATATTTCACTTTTAGTTCGCTGGTGACAACAAAGCGGTCTGGATCATCGGTGGTTACTGCTCTGCCGGCGGTTTCATCCAGAACAGCCACGATGTTACCACCATGAACCATCCCCGGATAGCCGGCATAGTTCTCAGTAAAACCGAATTCAGAGATAACATCCCCGTTTTCATCCACAAAAAACTCCAATTTCAAGGAGATTGGGTTGTCTCTCCCGCAAACATAGCAGCCACTGCTGCCTGGTAATTTTTCCATTAACTCTCTTTAGCAAAAGTATCGATCAGCAGCTCTGTATTCCCACCGACACCGTATAAGATCGGACAAGTACAGCCATGATCGATGTATTCCTGCACTTTAGCGCGGGCTTCAGCCGGCGTACCGCTGGCAGTGATGCGATGGATCAGATCTTCCGGGACCAGATGCTTGGCAGCCTGGATTTGCTCGTGCGTGGCAGGCCAACCCAAGATCGCCTGGATGCTTTCAACGACGTCCATGGAGACACCGGAAGCCTGGGCAATATGTGGTTGCTGGGCCAGGTATTGAGTCAACAATTCACGGGTCGTATCAATGGCTTTATCGTGGTCTTCGTCCACAGAGCAGACAACCAGTTGTGGGCGGTCAAAATCTTCCATTTTTCGCCCTGATTGTTTCAAGCCCTTATCCAGCTGTTCAAGGGCATAATCGTTGTATTCCACCGGTACACAATAGTTCATAACAATACCATCCGCAATTCGGCCGGTCATTTCGATCATCTTGCCACCAGTCGCGCCAATGTAGATAGGAACATTGCGTGGCTCGCGACGACCATGAACAACATCGAGTTCAATACCGTTCACATGCACAAATTCACCGTCAAAAGTGACATTTTCCATATTCAAGAGTCTGCGTAAGATAGTGATGGTTTCTTCCATTGCCTTCAGTGGTTTAGTGCGGTCAATGCCCACATTTTTCGCCAACGGATCCCACCAGGCGCCAATACCGCAGATAATTCGGTTTGGTGCCAGGTCGTCCATCGTCAAAAAGGTGGATGCCAGCAAGCCAATGTTGCGGGTCCAGTTGTTGATGACCGCTGAACCGACTTTAATTTTCTCGGTTACTGCAGCATACGCTGCCATTGGTACGATCGCGTCTCGCACAAGCCGGCTTTCAGCCTGCCAGACGGAATGGAAACCTTTATCTTCAGCGTATTTAACAATTTCGAGACCATCGCGCAAATCGTGGGCGTCCTGGAGGTAAAGAGCAACATTTTCGAACATAGTGAGAAGTCCTTTCTACTCAGTAAATATATGGATTGGATTAAGCTTGATTTTATTATAGAATACCAAATCTTGAGGGGTATCAAGATCTCTTTGGATATTTTTGTTTAGCCATACGACCAAATCTACGGATCGATTGGCTGCTTGTAGGGTATGCTTCTGGAAAGAATGCCGCCCAAACTGAGGAATTAGCAAATTGGGATGGCTAATAAGGATTGCATTGGTGCCCCTCTGGCAGTGATCAGGAACAATAATGATAAACTGCCCATCTTTGCGAAGTTGAAGCAAAGCTTCCAGGTCTTCCATAGTCATCCAGGGTAGGTCGGCAGGTACGATCAATACCTTTCCGCCATGGTTTTCAATGATGAAATCCAGTGCCTGCGAGACAGCTTCGTTCAGGCTGCTTTGCTCGTTTTCTTTCAAAGCGAAACCACCCATTTGACGGGTGTATTCCAACACCTGTTCGTCCTGGCTGACCACCAGGATGCGATCGATTTCATCAGAAGCATCCAGCTTTTGGTAAGTTTCTTTGAATAGTGAGTTGTTTAGAGAGAAAATCTCTTCAGCGGTCATGCAGCCATGCAAGCGCGACTTGCCTTTCGTCAATGGCTTTACAGGAAGCACTGCCCACAAAGTCATTTCAGTCCAATCTGGGCAACGCAATGTTGCAGGATTGCAGTTGCAAGCTGGATCTTGTCGGCTTCATCGGTCATGATTGTCTGCAATTGGATGGTTCCAATACCTTCCGGGATGTCAGAAAGGGCCATTGGCTTTTCGCTGGCATCATAGACAAACAGATTAAGCAAATCGGAATAGTGACTTAATACTGCCAGGCTGGAGGGCTGGATGCCAAGTTCGGCAAACATCTTTGCTGCCGGACCCTTGATAGCTTTGCCCTGGATGATCGGAGATACCGCCGAAACAAATTTTGCTTCGAGTGCTTCTTTAATGTCATGGAACTCCAGGATCGGGTCGATACTCACCCAAGGGTTGGATGGAGCAATCACCACCAAATCTGCCTCCTGGATGGCACGCAGCGCATCTGCCGAGAGAGTTGGTTCAAGCCCACCATGTAGTAGGATACGGCTGACTTCAGGCTGTGCTTTTTCCCTGACCAGGTAATCCTGGAATGGCAAGATCGTTCCTGCTTTAGTCTCAATCAGTGTTGGAGCATCGTCATCGCTCATTGGTAGAATATCGCTCACGATGCCCCAACTCGTGCAGAACTCAGCCACAACCTGGCTGAGTTTCTTGCCCTCCCCTAACAAACGAGTTCGCTCCAGGTGGGTAGCTAAATCGCGGTCGCCCAATTGAAACCAGGTAGGCGCGCCTAAAGCTTCCAATGCGTCGGCAACATTCCAGGTTTCGCCTTCCAGCCCCCAACCATAGCTTTTGTTTGCCAATCCAGCCAACGAGTAACAAACCGAATCAATATCCGGACAGATCTTCAAACCGAAATGAGTGAAATCGTCACCTGTATTGACAATAACTTTCAGGTTTCCAGGTGAGAGGACACGGTCCAAACCCAGGACCAGTTTTGCCCCACCAACACCGCCAGCCAGGACCGCTACTTTTAACGTAGAAAATTGAGGGAAGCCATACTCGCTCATCTGAACAAGTCTTTGTCCTTTTCGCGGATCAATTCAGCCACGGTCCCTTCACGCAGTGAGTAAGGAAAGCCACGTGTGTGGACAACCGGCGTGCCTTCGCTGGTCTGTCCCATCAACAACGAAGCAGCCGCAGCGAGTTCATCGGCTGCCGCGATCGTCGTAACTCGCATCTTGTAGCCATTCATATCTTCAGTTCCGCGCATGTCGATCAATCCTGGCATCCCAGACAACCCGATAGCCGTTCCCAGGACGCCATTACGCCAAGCACGACCATGAGAATCGATGATTAACACCGCCAGTTGTTTGCCTGTTTTTTCTTCAAGACTTCTGCGTATTCGCTCAGCTGACCGGTCTGAATCCTCAGGTAAGAGCAGAACCCAGTCTTTGTCATCTCCCCAAGGTCCTTTAACATTGGAGTGATCGATGCCAGCATTTGCACATACAAATCCAGCCCTGTGTTGAACGATGATCGTCCCCGGACGTTTACGCAGTACTTCTGAACTTTCTCTGAGGATCAATTCAACCATTTCAGGTCGTTTATCCAGGAAAACTGCTAATTCCACGGCTTCCGAAGAAGGAGTGACCGAATTCAGGTTAACCAGGCGTCCCTCTGCTTTGGAGACAATTTTTTGAGCCAAAACCAACACATCTCCGTCTTCAAAGGTCAAATCACAGTCTCTTACCGCTTGGTAAATGATTTCTGAAAGGTCGTCCCCTTCCTGGATGAGAGGAATACCAGCGACCGCACTTAGTGTAAGTTGTTTGGGTTGGCTCATTCAATCCCTGTAATGCGAATCCCGGCGGAAGGCACTTTATATTTCATATTGAGTCCGATCAGGATCGAAGTCATTCCCTCGATTACAACAGTGTTCTCAATCACTCCGGCATCCCAAGCCTTCAAACCTATGTCCTCTGCTAAACCAATCACGATTTCGCGGGCTTCCTTATTTCCGCCTGCGACCAGAACATCGCAATCAATTTCCTCACC
>JBCFBG010000029.1:12001-26378 GCA_038562515.1 Anaerolineaceae bacterium | reverse complement strand
TTTTGCTCTCGTTGGGCCAATTCGTATTGCCACAATCTGAATTTCCTCAGTTGCCTGATTCCAATTCACTCAAACTTACGCTTAAAAAACCAGCAAAACTTCAGGCTGGTTGGCAAATCAAGGCTGAATTGATCGATAAAGAAGTTTATGACCGGCTCACAAGTGAATTAAAACAAAATGAGCGGCATGCCTGGCTCAACCCGGCGGACCTGGAGTGGCCGTTACTGATAAGACAGCCCATCGAAGGGGAACGTTGGTCACCGCTTGGTTTGGTGCATAAACACCAGAAGATGAGTGACTTCTTGGTTAATGAAAAAATCCCCCGCACTGCCCGGAGTTATTGGCCGGTTGTCTGCAGTGCGGGGTCTATTTTGTGGGTAGTCGGCTTGAGAATCGCTCAAGCCTGGCGTCTAACCGGGGATGAAGGGGAGATTCTGCATCTCCAAATCATCCCACCAGACTGATCGCCTTATTCAATCCACAGGGCTTGCCTGATAATTGCCTGAATTGCGCCTACATCCGGATAGAGCACCGATGCGCCGCCATCGGTCATGCCGGGTACGGCTTCATTTGGAGTGATCTGGTATGAGGTGATATCCGGCCCGTCAAAAAACTTGGAGAGGGGAACAACGTACAAGAACATGTCCGAGATCTTCAAATTCGTCTCAACTGTGTTGCTAATGGCATTGAAGACCCTGGGCAAATTGGGCAATTCAGTTGGTCTCAGTGCTTTGCTGACCATCGCCTTGATGACCTCCTGCTGCCTGCGGTTGCGGTCGAAGTCGGAGGTGTTCTTGCGGGCACGCACATACCAGAAGGCGTCGCCAGCGGTCATGTACTGCCTGCCTGGTTGAATCACACACCACCCGGTGTCATTCAGCCAGCATTCATCTTCCATGTATTTCTCTACATCAACATTAATACCACCCATCACATCAATGATGTTTTTGAAACCATCAAAGTCCACCATGGCGAAATTGTCCGGTCTGAAACCGAAGTTGAGCGCCAGCGTATCGCTGAGCAATTCTGTTCCGCCAAAAGGCAGGGCAGTGTTGAGACGTTGCGGTCCCACACCGGGGATGTTGACCCATAAATCTCGGGGAAATGAAAGCAAGTGAAACTCGCTGGTCTTGGTATTCATGGCAACCAAGAGCATCACGTCGGTACGGAAACCGATGGAAGGCTGATAATCGGAACCAAGTAGCATGACAGTTTTAACATAACCGGGAATGGGCAAGGTCAGGGCGTTGCCGTCCAGATATGCGTCGGCTTCAGTGTTGATGCCTTTTTCCCACAGGTTGGTCAAGAAACCGGGCTGACCGTTCCGAATTTTATTGACACTGATGCCTGCCATGGCAACCAGGGCAAGGCTTAGAAAGAGCAGAATCCAGCCAAAGCGGAAACCGCGTTTACGTTCGTTACGTGTTGAATATTCCATTTTTTTCCTATTTGAGGGCGCGGCTTAGCCCTGGCTTACATCTGCTTCTGGCAGTGTGTAGCCGTTCTGCATGGCCAGGTTACGCAGTTTGCTTTTTACCTCGCGCCACTGAATTTTTGAGATTCCCAGTTTTTGGCGGATTGTGTCTTGCTCGACGCCGTTGGACAAGTCGTTGAGCGCGCTCGTCCATCGAAGCATATCAAAACTGATATGTTTGTCCATTTTACCGGCATTGGTGACGTCTTCGAGTAGATACTCCAGCCGTCGTTGTGACCATGGGAAGACCTGGTCTTTGATTTGATATTTTTCCGCGTATTGATTATAGGCATCCACCCACGCCTGAGACACCGAAATCTTACGTTCCTTAAAACGATAGCGTTGGTTGGGGTATCGGACGAAGACATAGGCTTCTTCCGGGTTGCCCAACTCAAGATGATTGGTCTTTAGATTCAGGCATTCACCCTTCTTCAGGGCAGTTTCCAAAACTAAACGTAACAAAACGTAGGGTCTTGGATCAGCACTGGCAGATGTACGGATAGAATCTGCTGCTTCGAGAGCAACATTCAGCTCTTTTGCCGTAAGTATGGTTGGCAACGGACTGGTGACCGTCTTCTGAATCAGTTTTTCAGCCGGGTCAACCGAAATGACCGCATTTTGAGTCAGCCACCGGAAAAAAGATTTAAGCGATGTGATCCGGCGGGAGAGTGTTTTTGGACTACAGGGAATCCCCCGATCTTTTTCGAGCCAGGTCAAATAATCTTCGAGATCCTTCGTAGAAATTTTCCCAATTTGTTTGTCGGTGGGCATAAATTCTTCCAACAACATCATGTCTGCTTCAAATGCTTTTAGGGTATGGTGGGAACGCCCTTGATCACGCAAGAAAAATTTCCAAGCCTGAATCGCCGGCTGAAGAAGGGTGCTCTCCGAAATATGTGCGCTGATTGCTTTGTCTTTCTGGTTCATCATAACTCCCGCGTTTCGTATAGTCGAATAAAACAAAACAAGTTTAGTCCCAGTAAGGTCGTTTGTCAAACCGAATGAAGGTATTAAATTATATTTTCGGCGATTTGAGCTAACGGTTAACTTTTAAGATATACTTGTGTAATGAGCAGAAGTTTTTCGCGTAAGCGAACAAACCTTGGCGTTTTGTATGGATTGCTCGCTGGTTTATTCTTCACACTGGCCGCCTGGGGGATGGATGCTATCATCTTAATGCGGTCTAATGTTACGCTGCCTTTTCTCAAGTTCCTTCCTGCGCTTCTCATCTGTGTTCCTTCTGGACTTTTAGCAGGGTTCCTTACCGCAAAATTCGAAAATGGATTGGTGAGCCTGGTTCTCTGGGCTGGATTAGCAGTGTTATTTACCTATACTGTCATCAATATTCCAATTAAATTGGCTCCCTGGTTAACGAGCAAACTCATGCCTGAGTTTATTCCTGTCCTTAAGTTCGAGGAATTGACGAATATAGGTCATTATTGGTTTTACGGGATCTTCGCGATTGGTTTCACTTGTATCCTTTGTGGTATCCTTGAAAACCTGTTCATCGACCAGAGTTTGGCGTCTTCCAGTTCAATCGGTGCACTGATTCCCTTTTTCATTTGCATTACTGTGATGACAGGCGCTGGATTTTCCGGTGATTTGCTTATGGCCAACCACTTTCGCGAACCACTTGTCTTAATCGACACACTACTGCAGGATGGGGCAACCTATTACAACCAGGAAGTCGATAAAGTGGAAGCCAGGAAGATGCGTCTGAGCGTTGTCCGTCCTTTAGACGATCTTGTGTTAAAGCCACATTCGCTGACCCTGGTATCAACGGACAACTACCTGGGACTAATGAAAGTTTTGGTTGATTTTGACGGCAAATACGCGCTCTGCCATGTGGTCTACTCACAACCTGCTTTCTGCGAAATAACCCACTTACGTTTAAACCGTACAGAACAATTCACTTTTGGACCGAATAAAAAAGACAGAGTTGACATTTTTAATAATGATATAATCGTGCCAATCAATATTCCAGCTAATTCCGCAACCTAAAAAACCAAGTCACATTTTCCAGGGCAGAGGCCAAATAAAGTTCAATTAAGGACAAATTGATGACAAGTGAAATACTAAATGTTCAAGGATTGGAGACGCAATTCAACACCCCCGAAGGGGTTGTTCATGCAGTTAATGGCGTCGATTTCAGACTCAACGAAGGGGAGACATTGGGGATTGTCGGCGAAAGCGGCTGTGGCAAGAGCGTCTCGATGCTTTCTATCCTTCGCCTGATCCAACAACCTCCTGGTAAGATCGTGGCCGGAAAAGCCATGTTCAAAGGGCAGGACTTGCTTCAGATAAGCAATGACGACATTCGCCGTGTTCGGGGTGGCCAGATTTCCATGATTTTCCAGGATCCGATGACCTCGTTGAATCCGGTGATGACCATTGGTAAGCAGTTGGCTGAGCCTCTGATGCTGCATTTGGGTTTTTCGCAGGAGCAAGCACGTGCCCGTTCGATTGAGTTGCTTGAGCAGGTCGGCATCCCAAGAGCCGCTGACCGTTTGAAGGACTACCCTCACCAGTATTCTGGTGGTATGCGTCAGCGGGTCATGATTGCCATGGCGCTCAGCTGCGCACCTCAGATCGTGATCGCCGATGAGCCCACGACTGCTTTGGATGTGACCATCCAGGCACAAATTGTTGACCTGGTAATCCGTTTACGCGAAGAAGTTGGTATGGCGATTATCTGGATTACGCATGACCTGGGTGTGGTTGCCAGTATTGCCCACCGTGTGAACGTAATGTATGGTGGCTTTGTTATCGAAGAAGCCTTGATCGACGAGTTGTATCGCAGACCTTCGCACCCTTACACAGTTGGGCTGTTGGGCAGTTTGCCCCAGATTCAAACTGAAGGACGTAAACGCTTATATTCCATCGATGGAATGCCTCCAATGCTTTATAAAAAACCCCATTCCTGCCCCTTTGCTCCACGCTGTAAATGGGTAATCGAGAAATGCAGAATGGAAAATCCTCCATTATTACCAATCGAAGAAGGCCATCGGGCTGCTTGCTGGGTGAATCTTGAAGATGGGAGCGTGCGCGATGCAGAATAGTAACGATACCTTAATCAGAGTTGAAGATCTGAAAGTTCATTTTCCGATCTACCGCGGTGTCATCCGCAGGCAGGTTGGTTCCGTCAAAGCAGTAGACGGAGTATCGTTCGCAATCCAGAAGGGTGAGACGCTCGGTTTGGTGGGTGAATCTGGTTGTGGAAAGACGACGACCGGACGTGCCATTGTCCAACTCTACAAACCAACCGCTGGTCACGTCTATTTTCAAGATACTGATCTGGTGACCCTCAAAGATGAGCCCATGCGTCTGATGCGCCAGGAAATTCAAATGATCTTCCAGGATCCATACGCCAGCCTAAATCCACGTATGACTGTGCGGGATATTGTGGCTGAACCTCTCGTGGCTTTCGGGTCGGCAACTGGCAAGGAAATTGATAAACGGGTGAAGGAATTAATGGGTCTGGTGCGACTGGACCCTGACTTTATCTACCGCTTCCCCCATGAATTTTCAGGTGGACAACGCCAGCGCATTGGAATTGCCCGTGCACTTGCGTTAAACCCGGCATTCATTGTTTGCGATGAGCCAATTTCTGCTCTGGATGTTTCGATCCAGGCACAGATTGTCAACCTGTTCGAAGACTTACAAAAAGAACTCAACCTTACCTATCTGTTCATTGCCCATGATCTTTCGATGGTACGCCATATCAGCGACCGAGTGGCGGTCATGTATCTCGGCATCATCGTTGAGTTGGCAGATCGCAATGAGATTTACAACAATCCTTTACACCCTTATACGAAAGCCTTGCTCTCCGCGATTCCCGTTCCGGATCCAGAGCATTATCGCAAGCGCAAACGTATCATCATGGAAGGCGACGTGCCATCACCGGCGAATCCACCGTCTGGCTGTCGTTTCAGAACCCGTTGTCCTTTGGCAGATCAAGAATGTGAAAAAGGTAGACCCGAATTTCGTGAAATTAAACCTGGCCACTTTGTTGAATGCTTCAAGGCTGAGTTACCCACTCGTTCAAAGGAGGTACTAACTGAGGAAAATCTACTGTAGAAGATTGTCAAACCAAGTTAACCAAAAAAATTCTCTCAAGGAGGAGAAAAAATGCGTAAGTTTTCAGTTTTACTTGCTTTAGTGTTAGTTCTTGGTATGCTATTAGCAGCATGCCAACCCGCGGCTCCTGTTGCTACTGAGCCCCCCGTGGTAGAGCCCGTGGTTGAAGAACCCGTGGTGGAAGAACCTGTGGTGGAAGAACCTGTGGTGGAAGAGCCCGTAGTGGAAGAACCCGTCTCAATGAGCCAATATCTTGGTTCCAATATGCTCGATGGGAACGGTGCTCCTGCCACAATCTTCGATGATGTTCATGTTCGCCGCGGTTTTGCATACGCGTTTGACTGGGATGCCGTCATCGATGAAATCTATCAGGGTGAAGCTATTCAATCCAAGGTTCTGTCCCTGATTGGTATGCCTGGTTACGATCCCGATGCCGAATTCTACACTTTAGACCTCGAAAAGGCTGCTGAAGAATTCAAACTGGCCGATGTTGATAAAGACGGCATTCCCGCTGGTGAAGATCCTGATGATATCTGGGAAATGGGTTTCAGACTTCAGATGGGCTATAACACCGGTAATGCCACCCGCCAGACCTATGCTGAAATTCTGCAGAATAACCTGGCTGAGATCAATGAGAAATTTGTCATTGAAGTTCTCGGTCTGCCCTGGCCTGCCTACCTGGCTGCCCAGCGCGCCCACAAACTGCCCATCATGGTTGCTGGCTGGCAGGAAGATATTCACGACGCCCACAACTGGTACCAACCCTACACCACCGGCACCTATGGCGCTCGCCAGAACCTGCCTGAAGACCTGAGAGTCCAATTCAAAGCCCTCCTGGACGAAGGTGTAACTAAAGTTGATCCTGCTGAACGGCATGCCATTTACCAGGATTTCAACCAGCTTTACTTTGATGAAGCGGTTGGTATCCCTGTAGTTTTGGTGACCAGCCACGGTTACGAACAGACCTGGCTTTCCGGGCGTGTTATGAACCCGATTTTCTCCGGCGAAGATTACAAGACCATAACCAAGAACGGCGGCGCTGACCCCACAACGATCGTCAATGCCAGCATTGGTGACGCAGATACGCTGGATCCAGCTTTGAGCTACGATACCGCCAGTGGCGAAGTTATCCAGAACATTTACGAAACCCTGGTGTACTATGATGGCATCGCGACTGACAAATTTGTCGGTCAATTAGCCGAATCCTGGGAAGTTTCTGAAGATGGTACTGTCTGGACCTTCAAGCTCCGCGATGGTGTCAAATTCCACGAAGGTGGCGATTTGACCCCCACTGATGTTGTTTACTCCTTTGTCCGCGGTTTACTGCAGGGTGGTTATTCCTCACCGCAGTGGCTGCTGGCTGAGCCTATTCTCGGTGTTGGCATCGATGACATCACAGGTATCGTAGATGATTTTGCTTCTGCTGATAGCCGTGAGACTTTGGTTGCTAATCCTGCTGAGACATTGGTTGGAGCCTGCGAGACCGTTTACTCTCATTTCGCTACCGATGATGCCGCGAACACCGTCACCATCACCCTTGCACAAGGCTGGGGCCCATGGTTGGCCACCATCGCCCAGGGCTGGGGTTCCATTATGGACAAAGAATGGGTTGTTGAAAACGGTGGTTGGAACGGCGAATGTGATACCTGGCAGAATAACTACGCTATGGTTTCCGCCGACAATCCCTTCAGTGCCATTACCAATGGTACCGGTCCTTACAGACTGGATCACTGGACTCCTGGTGAGGAAATTGTCATGACCGCCTTCGAGAGTTATTGGGGCGAGCCCGCCAAGACCGAACGTGTCGCAATCAAGATCGTACCTGAATTCGGTACCCGCTTTGCGATGCTCCAGGCTGGTGAAGCTGACATCATCGATGTCGATACCGCCATGCGCCCGCAGGTGGATCAGCTGGTCGGCGAGATTGCGATTTACAATCCCGAGACCAACGCCTATGACGCTCCAATTCCAGTGTGCGCTGTTGATACCTCCCTGCTCGGTTTGGAACGCTTCACCACCGAAGGCTGCACCGATGGTAATGGGCAGCCCTTGCGCCTGTATTACGGACGCCCTGCCTTGACACAAGATGTTTTGATCTTCAACTTCTTTGTCGAGTAATCTCTAACTTAGACCCGAACTGCGGGAGCCCCCACGGGCTCCCGCAGATCCGAAGTCATTTTTACTTCGGAATGTGCTGAACACTTTTTCTGCCTGTTCCGAAGGCAAAATGAACTGTGAGGAAACTTTATGACCAACTACATCATTCGTCGTTTGCTGATGGTGCCAATATTGTTGATTGGTGTGACACTGATCATCTTTGGCATGCTGCAACTACTGGGTCCGGTTGAAAGATCGGCACTATATGTCAAGGATTTTCCAAAAAACGATAAGCAGATTCAGGGCATTATCACAAGATACGGTTTGGATAAACCTTTTCTGACTCAATACGGCATTTGGCTCTTCGGCGTGAAAGACCCAGTTTCAGGAGAACGTGAAGGCGGCATTCTGTTTGGCGATTTTGGTTACTCCCGAACAGCTTCACAGGATGTGATTGATATCGTAAAAAACCGCTTTCCAAACACTGTAGACCTGGCTTTGTGGACAGTTTTCCCGATGCTCTCGGTAGGTATCTGGCTGGGTGTGAAAGCCGCGGTGAACCAAAATAAGTTTATAGATCAGGCTGCCCGTGTGTATAGCATCATTGGCACATCTTTCCCGACCTTTGTATTTGGTTTATTGCTCCTGATGCTACTCTATGCGGGACCGCAATACTTCATGCCAGGCAAAATGTCGGACTGGGTAAGCAAACTCGTTTTTTCGGGCGATTTTAAACAATACACGCATTTATTGTCGATCGATGCCTTGCTCAACCTTCGCTTTGACATATTCTGGGATGCCTTGAGGCACATGATCATGCCCATCCTTACCTTGTCTTACATCACCTGGGCAACCTATGTTCGTGTGACCCGCTCTTCCATGCTGGAGACACTGCGCATGGACTATGTAACAACTGCCCGCGCTAAAGGGTTGAGTGAGAAAACTGTTATCAATCAACATGCCCGACCGAATGCTATGCTTCCGATCGTAACCATGGCTGGTTCCACTATCGTTGGTCTGCTGGGTGGGGTTGTGATCACAGAAACGGTCTTTAATTATCCTGGAATTGGTAAAGCTGCTGCTGATGCGGCAGCAAACCTGGATGTCGTTACCGTGCTTGGTCTGGCGATTTTCAGCGGTTCCATTCTGATTATTTCAAACCTGGTTGTGGACATCGTCTACGCCTTTATTGACCCCAGAGTCCGTCTCGCATAAGGAGCCCAGATGACTGAACAACCTGAATTGATCCCAACTGGTGACAACAGCATGCTTGACGAGGTAGTCAGTGATCGAAAGATTACCTGGCTGGAAAGAACTTTGGGAACTGACAATTATCGCATCGTCAAAGGCTTATTCAAGACACCGGCGTCTATCATCGGTTTCATTTTGATCTTAATCTTCATTCTTGTCGCTGTTTTCGCCCCATTAATAATGCCTCCAGTAGATAAAGACCCTTTCAAAATGCCCCGTGACGGCTATAGTGGTGAACCAAAAGCTCCAGGGGCTGAATGGAAACGCAAGGCACCAGATGTGCCATTTTGGTACGAGCCCATGACGGGTGAAACTGAAATGACGCATGTGTTGGGAACTACGCAGGGTCAGTACGACATACTATATGGTATTGTATGGGGTACACGCACCGCTTTTAAGACCGGGCTCCTCGTTGTAGCTGTAACAGTGATCATCGGCGTAGTATTAGGATCCGTCGCCGCCTACTATGGCGGTTGGGTGGACAATGTAATCATGAGAATTACAGATATCTTCATGACGCTTCCCTATATTATGATGGCGCTGATTTTTTCGGCAGTTCTGACACCTGTACTTGGGCGTAGTTTGTGGCCTCCGCTCATCGCCATGATTGCCTTTGGATGGATGGGTTACGCACGAATCATCCGCTCTGATATTTTGTCGATCAAGGAACGCGATTTCGTGCTGGCTGCGAAGGTCTCAGGTGTGAAGAAGAACCGCATTTTGTTCAAACACGTCCTGCCCAATGCCATTTTCCCTACGTTGGTTTTAGCAAGCCTGGGTATCGGTGATGTTGTGCTCGGTTTTGCTGCGCTCTCCTTCCTTGGAATTGGCACTGAAGTCGGTTATGCCGACTGGGGTCAGATCCTTAGTTTCGCAAGAAACTGGATCACCAACCTGGACCGCTATTGGTATATTGTGGTTTTCCCTGGTATGACTCTGACCTTGTTTGTCATGGGTTGGAACCTGGTTGGCGACGCCATGCGCGATGTGCTCGACCCGCGAATGAGGGGCAAGTCATAGCCATTTGAGTTTGATCGTTTGTGATTTAGAACGGAAGGAGCATGCTCCTTCCGTTTTTTGTGGATCATGGGCCGATCGAATTTGCGATGAACCGTCCGACCGTTCTTTGCCGGGTTCAAGCACGGAACCCGGCCTACGAAATGACTAAAGTAAAACTAAAATCATTCTGTTTTGAAGAAGAACATACCCAATGCCAGGAAAACAATAGCAAAACCAAGCAAGATACCAATGGTCGGAAAAATCTGTTCAATTGGTTTATTGCTGATCAAAATATCCTTCAAACCCTGCATACCCCAATATGTAGGGAAAATTTTGGCAATGTTTTGCATCACTTTTGGGAAAAGCTCGATCGGGAACCAAGCACCTGAGAGTAGGGCGAGAATCATGCCGACTGATGTGCTGATGCCCGAAGCCTGGCTTTCTGTCCTGACAATACTCCCGAGAAAGGCACCAAGCCCAGCTGCTGCAAGTGAAAATGCGAGTAATAGCAGAAATGTTGGCAAAGGTCGATTGAGCCATGGTGCTTTCAATACGACCGCGCCAAAGACCATGAGCAATGAAATCTGTACTAAAGAGATTATTACCTGCCCGAAAATGGTCGCGGAAAAATAGGTTAGACGAGATGTGGGGGTTGTGAGCAACCGTTTTAGCGTAGACTGCTCACGTTCATAAGCCATAACGCCAGAAACTCCAAGGAGTGGAATAAAAACCCAGGTGATCAGTTGTCCAGCTGACGAGCTGGTAGCGGGGTCATAGACAATTTCGTCATCTGCTTGACTGACGGTTTCAGTCAACCTGGAAGGAGCTTTCGCCAACTCCAGTTGGACTTCAGCCTGCAACTGCCCAGCCAGGTTTTCCAATTGAGCGGCATTGACCTCCGGGTGAAGAGTCTGATAGGACTCCAGAACAGATTCCAATTTTGCTTGAGCACTGGTCAGTTTAGTGAGCGCTAATTGAAGCGCCTGGAAAATTGTTTGACTGGTTGTACGATTGGGCTGCTGGAAAAGTTGCACAGACAAATCGGCTTTGAGCAGCGTCTCCCGGGTGAAATCTGGTGGGATAACCAAATAGGCGACCAAATCGCCTTCTTCAAACGTAGCCTGGGCGGTCGTAAGGTCGATAGCTTCTGGCTGGACTGCGGCTTCTTCCTGCATGATTTCGAGTAAGCTTGAAGATAGGGGGGAACCTGCCTGATCAATATACTTCAGCACGACCGGCTGATCGTCAAACCCCCCGGTTGTAATTGCAAGGACAGTTGTGAAAATTATGGGTAAAACAATAAAAAATATCCACGAGATGGGTGAGGCGAAATAAATCCGGATATCCTTTTTGATGATGCTGAATATTTTTGCCATGGTCATCCATTCATCTGGATAATGTTACGACGGAAGAAAACCGACGCTAAGCCAAGTAATAGTGATCCCATTACAAAAAGTGCCAGGAGCACAATCTTCAAATCGCCTAAGCCGCCTCCGGCTGCCAGGATCGTGAAACCCTGGCTTCCCCAGGCATTCGGCGAAATTCGGGCAGCTGTTTTTAGCCACTCTGGCATAAACGTCATCGGCAGGAACCCACCTCCTAACATACCAAAAAGTAAACCTATGGCGCTGCCGGTGGATGAGACCTGGGCAGGTGTTTTTAGGAAACTTGTCAGGAACATCCCCCAGCCCAGAGCACCATAAGTTGAAAGTGCAATTAAGACCAAAATCGCCAACCAGTTGCCCCAGTTAAGCTTGAAAAGCAGGGCTGAGGTGAGGACAAGGATTAGAACCTGGGCAAAGCCGCGCAGGAATATTCCTACCGATTTGCCAAAAATGATCTGATAACCATGGGTGGGGCTGACCATGTTGCGCTGGAGCGTGTATTTCCTGCGTTCGATCAAGAAAGATACACCGCCAGCGGTTACGTTATACATCAAAAACATCAGCGCCATGCCTGGTGCTATCAATGCCAGGAAAGAAACGTTTCTGCTTTCAAAAGTCTTGTCATTGCTTTGGATTTCGTAGTAATTTTGACCTGTGCTGCCTGCTTCCATACCTTCGGATAATTTTTCCATCATCATTGGTATTTCTTCGGGGCTGATCAAGCCTTCGGTGAGCAATTTTGTAAGTGCGACTGAAGAACTAACGCGTGAAGATTCCAGTTCGCTGATAAACGTCTCGATAATCGTTTTTATGACCCCTATCGAATAAGTCGATTCCCCGTCTGCGTACAGTTGCAGTTGAAGGGCTTCATCGGAGAGGAGTAGACCAGCCTCCGGGATGATGCTGGCAGTGAATCCTTTGGGAATTAAAAGGGCTGCGACCGCCTCATTATTATCTACCAGGCTGCGGGCAGTTGCAAAATCAGCTTCCAGAAGCGGATTGATCAATGCATCCAGATCATCAGATTGGAAAACATTTACCAGCGCATTCCCGAGTTGAGCGTGATCAGCATTGGTAATTACGAGAGGTATGTCAGAAAGCCCGGCGTTGCCTGAACCGAAGCCACCGGAAATGGCAGCCATGCCCAGTGTTAACAAAAAAGGGGCAAGCAGATAAAACACCAGAGCCATCGGATCACGGACAATCAAGAGCAGATCTTTGAGAGCGATTTGCCAAATTTTACGCATGATCTCAGTCCCTCAAAGCGCGACCGGTGAGATGGAGAAACACAGTTTCAAGGTTGGGTTCGATGACTTCAATCGACTTGATGTGAGCTCCAGCATGACTTGTTCGATTTATGATCGGAGCAAGATTGCTTTCCGCGTCACTGGTAATCAATTTGAGACCGCCGTCCTCAACAATGACCCTGGTAATGCCATCAAACCCTTCTAATTTGGCGGCGATTGAAGGAAGGTTGTCCATGGCATCAGTCAGGATGTGGATCGAATCGTTTTCGCCGACTTGCTCCGTCAATTCCTGCTGAGTCCCAACTGCAATCAGCTTGCCGTGATCAATAATCCCGACGCGGTTGGAAAGCTCCTGGGCTTCTTCCATATAGTGGGTGGTGTATAAAATTGACATGCCCTGCGTGTTTAGTTCCTTGACCGTGTCCAATATCATTCGTCTGGATTGTGGGTCAATACCAACGGTTGGTTCATCCATGAAAAGCAATTTTGGCTTGTGCAGCAGACCGGCAGCAATATTGACCCGGCGCTTCATGCCGCCCGAATAGGTTTTAACGCGGTCTTTGGCACGATCGCTCAGGCCGATTTGTTCCAATACTTCTTTCACACGCTGTTCAAGTTCACGGCCTTTCAGGTCGTAAAGTTTGCCCCAGTAATGCAAATTTTCCATCGCAGTTAAGTCGTCATAGAGTGCGATTTCCTGGGGGATAATGCCGATGTTCTTGCGCACCTGCATATTATCGTTTTTAATGGAGAAACCATAGATGTAGGCGTCACCGCTGGTTGGTGCCAGCAATGTTGAGAGCATCGAGATCGTGGTGGTCTTTCCAGCGCCATTGGGTCCGAGCAGACTGAAAATTTCACCTTCCTGAATGTTAAAGGAGACATCATCAACAGCTGTAAGATCTCCAAATTTTCGGACAAGATTGTTAGCTTGCAACATTACAGACATTGATTATTCTCCAAATAGCATTAATACAACAAGTTTAATCATTTCCAGTTGAAAATACAATACGCTGAGCAATCTTTCGAAAAAGGTAACTAAGTGTTCGCTTTAGGAAAAACTATTTTCTTCGTCGAGTTTTCCGTAGAATCGAAACAATAAGAGGTTTACTCGTTACGATAGAGGGCTTCGTTAAGCATATCTGAGATTGCGTAATTATTTGGCATCAACACCCAGGCACCTTCGTAAGTAATCCAGTTGGTCACCATCTCGTTGCTAACTGAGTATCGGCGAATATTCTCTGTATTCATCAAGGGCTTTGCCATTGGTAAAAGTGACAAAACCTGGGTGAGGGGAATGTCGGTGTCAACATATTCACGATACAACCCATATAATTCTGGCACTTTCACGAGCATATTGAGATTAACAGCCTTTTTGAAAATCGCCATAACCACTTCCTGTGCCCGCCTGTTGCGGTCAAAATCGGAGGTGGTCATACGTGAACGAGAATACCAAAGAGCAGTACCGCCGTCCATATGAAGTTCACCAGGCTCGATCACGCACCAACCGCTTGGGTCGATCTGACAGCTGTCCTGCAGCTCTTCACTGACGGTCACATCGATTCCACCAATGCTGTTGACCACATCCTTAAAGCCATTGTAGTTAACCATCATGTAATATTCAGGGCGGAAGCCAAAATTGACTTCGAAAGTGTCCTGTAATAATGGGAATCCGCCTAACTGCCAGACCGTGTTGATGCGATTAGACCAATATCCCGGGATGGTAACGTAAAGGTCACGCGGAAAAGAGATGAGCGAGGCAGTCTGATGTTTCGGATTGATGGAAAGAAGCATGATCACATCAGTGCGGAAATTATTTTCTCCAAAATCGTCAACTCCAAGCATCA
>JBCFBG010000029.1:0-11901 GCA_038562515.1 Anaerolineaceae bacterium | reverse complement strand
ACGTAAAGGTCACGCGGAAAAGAGATGAGCGAGGCAGTCTGATGTTTCGGATTGATGGAAAGAAGCATGATCACATCAGTGCGGAAATTATTTTCTCCAAAATCGTCAACTCCAAGCATCAGGATGTTGACCTGGTTTTCGGGCAATTCCCCTTCAGGGATGATTGGCACAGGGGTGGGGGTGAACATGGGCTGGGGGATAAGTTCAATGCTGCCATCTTCGAGGATGTTGGCAAAAGAATTGGGTTGGAAGGGTGTAGCAGTTCGTTCCATTCCACTGAGGCTGATGTACCAGGGACCACTCTCGGAATGTGCCATGGCGGTGATAACGACACTGCCCAAAATCACTCCGATGAAAGACATACAAAGAATAAATATGACGGTTAAAGTGAGAGATTGATGTTTATTGAATCGCATAAGTTTTAGCCTTTGCTTTCTTCGGCTTGGTCTTCAATTTTTTCTTGATCTGTCAACTTCTGCAAAAGCAGGCTGGCTTGATCGATTGTAGTTTTTAATTGGGTTGTCTTTTCGGCATTGCGGGCAATGGTCGCTTCAAGTTGAATTTTCTGATTTCTTAGAAAGTTCACTTCAGCGAGACTTTCTTGATTCTCTTCAATGGTTTGTTGGAGGGAATCCAGATCTGACTCGAGTTCTTTTTGGCGCTCGATCCACAAATTCACTTCTTCTGTCCAGACAGATTGGGTTTGATGCAAATCGTTGGTCAAACCCTGGAGTTCCACCTGGCTTTCCGCATAATTGATTCTTAGCTGACCAATCTCTGATTCTTTTTGAAGCATTTCAGCCTGCAAATCACCTATTTGGCGAGCCTCTTGCTCGAGCCGACTGGCTTTTTGAAGAACCCTGCTCAGGGTGTCCCGCAGTCGGTCCAACTGCTGAATATCTTCCAATCCCCACACCTTATTTGTGTACGGGCTCAGCCCCAAGAACGCCCACCTGGATTGGTTAGGGATGGCTTCAAGTGGGTAAAGCAAGAGGTTGCCGATCTGATTGTAGCCACTAATTGTCATCAGGTAATGCTTTTCTGAGGTAAGTTCAGACTCACGGTTGGATATCAATGGTTCACCTTGAGAGAATTTCTCAAATAACACTGGCATTTGTTCGGTAGCGATATCAACTTTTTCAACGTGATCTTCCCGGATCAGGTCGTAGGTGTTCTTTAGTGTTGCCTTGTTGCTGCCTTGTTCATATTGAACCAAACCCAGCAAATCGGCCATCAGGTATAGGCTGAGGCTGTGGGTTAAGGCTTTTTCCAGTTGATCCTGGCTTGGCTGCAGGCTGATTTCCAGGAAGGCATCAGCAATGTTCGCCCTCAAAAAATCATTTGGTTTACTTTCGGGCTGCGTCAGTTCAATCTCAGGTTCAACTACTCGGAAAGCAAGGCTGATAAGGAGGGGATAATAGATGATCTGGCTAAGCATGACTGCTGCTGGCATGTTGCCAGGGGATGGCAATAGCAGGTAGAGGATGAACCCGGCTGCGGCAATTGCCAGGATCAGCCAGGCTTCCACAACCTGACTGCGGAAACGCGTGTAATAAACAATTGCGCTAATCAGGATAAAAACCAGGGTAAACCCGACCAGAATATAATCGATCAGGCTGTGATTCACATCCTGAGAGGAGGAAAAGGGCAGCCACCAAAGGCTGAATAATACACCTGTAACGAGAAGCGCAACTGTAAGAACAATTGGAGGTAGGTGAGAAAAATCCGGATCACGGCTGCGGAAGAGTGCCCAGATCAACCAGATCAGGCAGACCAGGTTGAGGAGCCGATGAGCAAGGGGAAAAAGTACTCTGACAAGTTGAAATCCCTGATAGGCGAGAAGGTTGAACGTTAGTAATAAAAGTTGGCTGACAAAGATGATGATCAGGGCGGTTTGCAGGTTTTGGTTAGTTACACGGTCTGACCGGTAGGTAGACAACAAAGCAAGACCGCTGGATACCAACAGCAGCGCATAATATAAAAGCGCGTACGGAAATACCGTTAACACAGGGTCTATCTCGAGAATGTTGATCATTGGCTCGTAATTCCTGCCAGTATGTATGCAAGAATTGTACCTCTTTGGATATATGTACGCAGAATTGCTCGATCCAATTATCCTGTATAATTCACGAACTTAATGTAGAAATGACTGCTGATAACATGTTTGAAAATTTGCACCCACTTGTCAACATCCTTTTACTCAGCCTGATGGCTAGCCTAGGCACTGGTCTGGGCGGACTGATTGCGATCATTAGAAAACCTGGTCGAAGGTCCTATGGATTTTTAATGGGAATTACAGCAGGGGTAATGATCTGCCTTGCTTTTCTTGAACTTGTGCAGCAATCTATCCAACTATCAAACTGGCGGACGGCTACCATCGGCTTTGGTACGGGAGCAGGCTTTATGCTTGTTCTGGATTATTTTGCTCCTCATATTCGATTTGGTGAACGTGAAATTCGGCAGGAGCAAGCCGATTTTGAAGACTCCAGCGTCGAGGACGAACCTTGTGGGAAACCAAGAAAAAGGCAGCGAAAATTCCTTAACAAAGCCGCTGAAGACGTCGACCGCTCATTGGTTAATACTGGATTGCTGTTGGCGATTGGAATCACAATTCACAACTTGCCGGAAGGAATTGCTGTTGGTGCTGGCTATTTGCACAACCCTCAGTTTGGACTTTTTATTGCTGTTGCGATTTTGTTACATAACATCCCGGAAGGAATTGCCACTGCTTTGCCACTGTGTAAGGCGGGAATATGCAAGCAAGATGCCTTGAAGGTTGCTTTTCTATCAGGTTTGGCAGAGCCTGTGGGTGCTTTGCTGGCAAGCTTGTTTTTAGTACGATTCACCGCACTCCTACCAGGGGCACTGGCATTTGCCGGGGGAGTGATGGTCTTTATCACCCTCGATGAGCTCATCCCAACCGCAAGAAAATATGGCAACGAAAACTACACCGCCCTGGGTATAATCGCCGGCTCCATGTTCGTTTTTATTTTGACCGGAATTTTCGGCATATAAAGATTTAAATTTTCATAAAGCCCGTTTATTTGCACAACTAACTATCCATTGAATGTATAATTAGATTAGCAAACTACAACCATCATGTATTGGTTTAATTTACAATTGATGGAATGTCTGATCCATTTTTCTTAATTATGATCGAACAGAGGTGTCGGATGGAAAACTGCGTCGTTATCTACAAGTCAAAAACCGGGTTTACTGAGAAGTATGCCAATTGGATCGCCGAAGACTTGGGCTGTGAAATCTACCCACTGGAAAATGTCAGCATGGTCGATCTATCGGAATTTGATGTGATCATATTTGGGGGTGGAATTCGTGCAGGGAGGATTGACGGAATCGGTTTCGTCAACAAAATTAGAACGAGACTTCCGGTCAAAAAGCTGGTCATTTTTGCAACTGGAGGGACCCCGTCCAATGAGACCGATGCAATCGAGAGGGTTAAGAGTATGAATGTCCCCAAAAATTCCGGGATTCCTTTTTTCTACTTTCAGAGCGGTTTCAATTATGAGAAGATGAAGGGTATGGATAGACTGCTCATGAACATGGTGCGGGGGATGATGCGCAGAACGAAGGATAAGGATGGCATCCAGAATGAGATGACCGCGGCGATGAAGAATTCCTACGATCATTCCTCCCGGGAATTCGTCGAACCACTGGTAAACTACGTCAAGACCCTGTAATTATTTTGATCAGATCAAATTTAGAGATAAAAAAGGAGCAAGAAAAGTGATTCTTGCTCCTGGTTGATTTATGCGATTAAAGCGCTTTGACCTGTGACTTCTTGACTTCATAGCCAAGTTTCGTGATCGCGTTTTCAACTTCTTCGACTTTTACTTTTTCATCGTCAAAGTTGAATTTCAATTTACTTGAGTTGAACAGCACTTCCACACTTTCTTTATCCACACCATCCAATGATTTGGTCGCGTTTTCGATTTTCATCGCACAAGATGGGCAAGTTAGAGTCTCTAACTGAATTGTAGCTTTTTGCATTTTACTTCTCCTTCTCTACATTCTTAATTTATACCGCAGCAGGCGCATACCATTTAAGATTACCACTAATATGCTGCCTTCATGAACGAACATACCGATGGACATGTTCATCCAGTCACTGAAAAATACACTTGCTAACAAGATTAACACAACCCCAACCGCGATAATAATATTTTGAAGCATGTTGCTGGCTGTGGCTTTGGTTAGACCCAAAGCGTGTGGCAGCTTGCTGAAATCAGAATTCATCAGGACCACATCCGAGGTCTCGATAGCCACGTCCGTTCCACTGCCCATGGCAATGCCAATATGAGCCAGTGCAAGCGAGGGGCTGTCGTTTACGCCGTCTCCAACGAAAGCAACAATATGACCTTTATTAATTAGGTCCTGGATATAAGCTGACTTATCTTCCGGCAGCATATGGCCGTGTGCTTCCGTTAAGCCCAAGTTCTGTGCCACGCGGTCAACCGTGCCCTGGTTGTCTCCTGAAAGAACTACAAGGTTCTTTACGCCCAACTTTTTAATTTTTTGAAGGTCATCTTTGACACCTGGACGAACTTGATCGCGAATTCCAACCAGTGCTTTTAGTTCGCCATCGACAGCGGTTAAAACGAGGGAGTTGCCTTCGCTTTCAAATTGAGCAATATCTGAGTGGGCTTGATCAGAAAGGTGAACACCCTCCTTCTCCATCAACGCCACGTTGCCAACTGCAACTGTGTGTCCATCGACCTGGGCAACGATCCCACCGCCTTTGACGACGTTTGTGTTTTCGACCGGGAAAAGTTTTATCTCACCAAAGTGCCCCACAACTGCCTTGGCAAGTGGGTGGTCAGATTCCTTTTCAACGCTTGCCAGATAAGACTTCACCGTCTCGACATCATCTGAATAAATTTTTACATCCGCAACTTGAGGATTGCCAACCGTTAGTGTGCCGGTTTTGTCAAAAACGATAGTGTCAACCCGGCTGAAGTCGACAATAACTTCACTTCCTTTTAACAAGATACCATGCCTGGCACCGTTCCCGATGCCCGCCACATTGGAAACCGGCACGCCGATCACTAAGGCGCCAGGACAACCCAGGACCAGGATAGTAATTGACAGTTCAATGTCTCGAGAGAAAAACCAGACGATGGCTGCCAGTGCTAAGACAGCCGGAGTGTACCACCTTGAGAAACGGTCGATAAAACGCTCAGCTTCCGATTTTGAATCTTGCGCCTCTTCGACCAACTCGATGATCTTACCAAATGTGGTGTCTTCACCCACTCGGTCAGCTACGATTTGGAGTGTTCCGTTTTCCAGAATTGTTCCGGCATATACGCCTGAATCCTTGTGTTTGCTGACTGGAATGGACTCCCCAGTAATGCTTGCTTCGTTGATATGACCTTCACCAGTCAACACGGTGCCATCTACTGGCACCTTCGCGCCAGTTTTTACGAGCAGAATGTCCCCCACATCCACTTCGTCTACTTCAACTTCGACGAATTCACCATCTCCGTTTTTCTTTAAAGCACTCTCAGGAGCCATCTCGGTCAGTTCTTTGATGGCAGAGCGTGTCTTGTTCAGTGTGCGCTGCTCAAGAAATGCACCGAACAAGAACAGAAAGGTGACGATGGCGGATTCTTCAAAGTTCTTGATGAGGAATGCTCCAATGACCGCAATAGTCACCAGAACGTCGATGCTGACAACTTTTACCCTAAGCGCTTGGTAAGCCTGGATCGCGATAGGTGCCGCGCCGATCACAGAAGCGATAATAAAAGCCCAGCGAGCTACAGTTTCATTTTTGAAACCTAAACCGCTGACGAATCCGATAATAATCAGGATGGCACCGATAAGGGCTATCTGGTTTTTCTTCTTTAATATGAAACGTTGCAAAACTTATCCTCTCTTGTTCTTGTTTCGTGTGAGGGGCAAAGTCTACTCGATGTATGCCTTGTCGAGCTCTGCCAACATGTTGAAAACAGCAGCGTAACTTTCGCACACGTCGTCAGGGATGGTGTAATCAGCAGTGATCTCACGCAGATTGGAAAATTCCTGGGTCAATTCGGGTTTGATCGAGGCAGCTGCCTCAGTTTTCTCAACAACGGTGTTAAAAACTGCTCGGACCTCATGAAATTCCGGGTGATGTTCGCCATGAACCCGATCCACGATCGGCACGTATTGCTTTAGTGTAGGGAAGAGCCTGGTCGCTGCTTCGTTGAATGGGGTGTCGATTTTCATGTTTTGCTCCTATTTTTCTTTAATGCAGTTTGCGCTTTCAAATGAGTCTCAATTAGAAAATTGCAGTTTATCTTATACAAGAATCTTACCTGATATTATGCTGTCATAGGACAATACAAGATATAAGTGTAGGGTTAATTTTTTCTTAGAATTTGAAAGCCCTTCCACTCTTTTGGGAAAATGAAATCAAACAGGTGTTGGTTGAAACCTGTGTGTTGTCACGCTGGGCAGGTGAAGGAATCCGGCTTACGCATTCTTAGGTAATAAAAAGAGGATTTTTTCTGCAAATTCGACTATCTTTTCTTCTATGTTCTGCATCAACGACTCGGCATCATCAAAATCCGGCTGCTCAGAAACAATCGATTCGATAATTGAATCCACACCCGGGCTGACATGAGAAAGTTTGTAGGGTGCAATATCTTTCTCTTTGAAGAATTCGATATATTCTGCTTGTACTTTTCGATTGCTGCCGCCTAACCAAAGCTCAAACCGATTTTCCTTGTGCAGATATACGACGGCAATTTTTAGATTTTGGTCTTTCAGCTCCGGTGGGGTAAATGCAAAATAGGTCATGTCCATGTAACCAGGATAGAGCCCACTAACAACATTTTGCGGGTATCGGCTTTGCAGGTGAGTTTTGAGCACGGACATGAAGCTCATTATGCCTTTGTATGCTTCCTGAATCTGACCTTTTTGAAGTTGTGCCGAATATTCTCTGATTGAGTTGTTTAGTGTTTGCATAATCTTGCTCCCATCTAACTTTAGGGGTTTATTGCTCTTTCCAGCGATATTTTGTGTTTTGGAGGAGAGTCTCAAGGTCACAATCGAAACATAACCCGTTGTGACAGCAGATGGTGCCGCCACAAGTCGGGCAGCGCCATTTCTCCTTTTCGGCTTCCAAAAATCCTTTCATTCCCTTCTCATTGATCGCGTTCAGATTTTCGATCATGCTCATGTGATACTTTGTGCGATAGCGTTTATCCAGAGCTTTCAGTCTTTTACAAGGATAGTTTTCACACTCGAAGCAGAAACGTACCAATCCGTTTCCGAGCAACCCACAGGCATCAGCCATATGCTTGCAATTTTCACCGCGCGGAATACAACCCGGGCAATACGTTCGGTGGAAACCTTTCTTATTCAAATCCTTTTGTTTGAACAGGTATGCGGCGCATAAATTGCAGTTCATCCCACAGGGAGCAATCAGTGTTTCTTCCATGAAGTTATTGTACTCCCACATGCACTGGGTGGGTCAAGCTAAGATCAACCGCACATCGCAGTTAAAAATTGCATATTTTTGATGATTAAATCGGACTTCCACCAATTTTTGCTGATGTGCCATTCTTCGGGGTAATCAGCCCAAGCCCATGTCACTGCCCAGGTACCATCCGGCTCTTGCGTTTTTGCAATGAATTCGCACTCGTAATAGCAGGTGTACATATTTGCCAGGTAGAAATCGCTGGCTTTCGAGTGGATGAACAGGGAGGGCTTACAGACGTAATCAACTGCCCATCGGGAAGTGTCGTGCGTGAGGACGTGCTGGATCTGGGTGTGGAGCAAGTTATTGAACTCATCCAGGTCAATGATATCGTCGAGTGAGCTCGTTTTCAAATCTTCATACAACTCAACGAAACACGCAGCAGTGTGCATCTCGTCAAGAGGGTGGTGAGACTTGAAATGCGTGTAGGCTTCTTTTGCCAAATTGCTTCCCCTTTGATAAAACTCGCTGCCAAAGTCCGCAAATTTCAAGATAAATCCGATCAAGCTGGCGGTTGGGTTATAGGTGGTCTCTGAGTTGGGGTCAAATGTCCACCAAGGAGCGTGGGGGTAGTCGTCGTTCGTCAGTATGCTGTTTGCCCAGGTGTGCTTGTCAAAATCAGCCCCTGATGCCAGGTATTTTAAGATGCCTTGAATGATCGGATGGTTCTTGTCCTCGAGGTTGATTTCACGGATGATCCTGGTTGCCACCCAAGTCTGGAGAGGGGACGAATTGGGGTTCCAGCAGTCAGGTTCAAGTCCGTTCCCAAAGCCGCCATCTTCGTTCTGGTAGGTTTCTAATGCAGAAAGGACCTGTTCCATGCTGCCGTTTTCAAACAGAAACTTCCACCTGGCGAAGTCGAGCGGTCTGGCATTTTTGTAAATAAAATTTCTGGCGTTTTCAAAATCCATTGCATCCTCCATCGACTGTTATTAGATTCCCCTTATAGGAATTATAACAGTCGACGAGGGAAAAATCCGATTGCGAGGGATATTATTGGCAAAAAGCTGTAAGCGCGTCCCTTAAAAATTCAGCACAGCCATCTCCTATAGCATCATAGTAACTTTTGAAGCGTGGGTCATCGACGTACAATTGCGCCAAACCCAGGTGTGCCTCTTTGGTGTAGGTGTTCCAATAATATCCTAACCACTCTTTGTGAAGTGCGCATACCTGCTGGGCAAGTGGGCTGGTGGGGTCGCCCTGCTCGCAAGCCTGTTTCAATTTTTCGTTGAGCTGGCTGGATAGCTCCTGTACATGAGCGTACTCCTGGAGTGTCAGCCCCATCAACTTCGCGTTGCTGGCATCAACAACTTCGTCACCGTACAGCGCGCGAGCCTCTTTGCCATATTTGTCTTCATTCTCATTCAACATATTCTGTTTAAAACCTTCAAATTTTTCTTTATCACTCATCTCGATTTCTCCTGAAGAAGCAGCAATGGTTTTCTTTACATTGCTGATTAAAACTTCAATTTGTTCCTTTTTCGCCTGCAAAGCCACAAGATGATTCCGCAACGCGCCAACGTCATCAAAATTTTTTGACCAGATAATGCTTTTTATCTCTTCGAGAGGCAGACCCAGCTCCCGATAGAACAAAATCTGCTGAAGCAGATCCACTTCTTTTTGCCCATAAACCCGATAGCCATTCCCTACCGCACGAAGCGGAGACAACAGACCGATCTTGTCATAATAGCGCAGTGTGCGAGTGCTGACGCCTGCCAATTTTGCCAACTTGTTGATACTATATTCCATTTATATCCATTCATCCTTTTTCAATCTGCCTTTTTGGCCTTACAGAGGATACTATAAACTATAACGTAACGTTAATGTCAAGAGCCAAAAATTTGAATCCTTTTTCATTCCAATGTTTAAAAAGAAAAGCCCAGGAAATAAACGCTGACATTCCTGGGCATTTGATTACTTAATTTTTTCTGATTGGATGCCTGATTACCGTTTTCATATTCTCAGTAGCAACCTTTCTGGGGTCGGACAAGTAGATTTCGTGGTGAAGACGGGTTGTGGAGAAATCATTCACATATCCATTTTCATCAAGATACTTGTCCATAATCGCGACGGTGCCCGGTTCATCGTCATACGGACCAAAATGCATGATCTGAACGGACAATCCTTCATCAATCGTGAGAAACTCAGCCGATGAGCAATCCATTCCCTTCTTTTTCGAAGCTGAACTAATTGCCCAGGCGAAATCCCTGATTGTAACAAAGTCAGGCAGACGGATAACCGAAATCCAGCTAAGGAGGTCTTTGCAGCCGTAATCCATGCCGGCTAGACCCTCCTGCCACCAGAATCCTTCCAGTGGAGGAACAACGTATTCAAAGAACCCTGCAATCTTGTAGTCGCTTTTATAACTCATTTTCAGCGTATAAGCGATTGCATAGAGGATGCTAACCGCTTTGTTGTACTCACCATCTTCTTCATTTGGATCGCCCTTCCCGTGTACCGCGATGAAATTCGCTGGTGGAACAAGGATGATTTCGGGTTTGTTTTTTGGCAGGTAGAACTCTTTGAATTCTTTCTTAAAATCAAAAGCCATTTTTCTGCCTCCTGATGGTAGTTAATAGATTTGTTGTATCAGATTTCGTAATCACTCAACTGATTATAAGACTCACCAAATGAGATTGTCTTGAAATACAAGTTTGGACAAAAGAGTACAAATGATAGAATGAAAGCAGAAAAAAGCGAGTAGTGAAAATATGAAAACGGCAATTTGGTGGATACGGCGTGACCTGCGACTGAGCGATAACCAGGCGTTGGCTGAAGCACTTAATCAGGCGAACACGGTAATCCCCGTATTCATCCTGGACCCCGGGTTGTTAGCCTCTGACTTTGTTGGTCCAGCTCGCCTGGCTTTTTTGTTTGATGGTCTGCGCGCCTTGGATGCCAGCCTTGTTGAATGTGGCAGCAAGCTTATCTTGAGGCTAGGTGAACCGCTTGAGGTACTTAATACTCTTTGCAGGGAAAACCAGGTTGAAGGCATTTTTGCTGAAGAAGATTATTCGCCGTATGCGATTCAACGTGATGAAAAAATCGCGCTTACTCTGCCCTTACAGCTGGTGAATGGCGCAACTGTTTTCCACCCTCAAATGCTCATAAAAGCCAATGGCGAGCCGTATACAGTCTTCACTCCTTTTAGCCGCCTATGGCGCAGCCTTCCGACAGCGGCTTCACCTCTTCCCGCGCCAGAGCATCTGCCAACTGTCCCTGACATACAAAGCCTCGAGATCCCAACGCAGCCATGCCACCCAACCGAGAGTACTTTCAGAGCGGGTGAGCAGGAAGCCCAAAAAAGGCTCTCCAGTTTTACAAATTTCCAAATTTTTGAGTATTCCAACACCCGCAATCGCATGGATCTGGAGGGGACGTCCCAACTTTCCCCCTATTTGCGGTTGGGTATGCTCTCTGCCAGGCAAGCAGCCTGGGCTGCCCGGCAGGCAATGGATTTCGCCGAGACCATGACAGACCGTGAAGGTGTTGAAACCTGGCTGAATGAACTGATCTGGCGTGAGTTTTATGTTTCCATACACTTTCATTTTCCTTTTGTTCGAAGCATGGCATTCAAAGCGGACTTTCGCCAAATTAACTGGAGGGTAGACCAGGCTGCTCTGGATGCCTGGAAAACTGGACTGACCGGTTACCCGGTTGTGGATGCCGCCATGCGCCAATTAAAAGCGACTGGATGGATGCACAACCGGGCGCGGATGATCACCGCATCTTTTCTGACCAAGGACCTTTTAATCGATTGGCGGGAGGGCGAGCGCTTTTTTATGCAGCAACTCCTGGATGGTGACCCGGCAAGCAACAATGGCGGCTGGCAATGGACGGCGGGTACCGGCACGGATGCCGCGCCGTATTTCCGGGTTTTCAACCCCGTCCTGCAGGGACAGAAATTTGACCCACAGGGCAACTACGTGCGTCAATGGGTGCCCGAATTAGCCAAAGTTCCAACTAAAATCCTTCATACCCCATGGGAAATGCCGCTTGAGATCCAAAAACAGGTAGACTGCCTTATCGGTCGCGATTATCCCGCTCCCATTGTTGACCATGCCATGGCGCGCAAGCGAGTTCTGCAGGCTTACAAGGGTCAGTCTGTAGATCGAATTGGGTAAAATATAACCTTTTCACTAAGATTTCTGGTCTGGAAGTTCTATAATTGCTCTACTGATTCCAAAAGGTGGTTCAATGAGCTTTCCAACTATTAATGGTTCGAATTTACGCCGACAAAAACTGTCTCTTCCCCAGGATTTTGAGGGAAGATTTAACCTCATCTTCGTTGCTTTCCAGCAATGGCAGCAAATGGAGGTCAACACCTGGGTCCCACTGGCTGAGAAGCTGGAAGAGCAATTTCCTGGGCTCGTTTATTATGAATTGCCGACTATCCGGTCACTCAACACGCTGTCACGCTTTTT
>JBCFBG010000028.1:0-26569 GCA_038562515.1 Anaerolineaceae bacterium | reverse complement strand
CGCTGGAGCAGTCATCTCTTGAAAATCGCTGTCTCATTGAACAGGGTTATTTTTGTATGGGAGCCGCAACGCGAAGCGGATGTGGCGCACGCTGTACACAGGTGGACGTTCCCTGCCGCGGTTGCATGGGGCCAAAGCGTATTGGCGAGAACCCACGCGCTGAAATGCTCGGAGCGCTTTCTGTTTACAATTATTCTTTAAGGGATGTTCACGACCGACGGGCATGCTTTAACTGGTTTACTGGTGCACACAGCAATCTGCGTCCTATTCGCTAAGGAGAAGGGCACTCATGGGGAAGAAGTTCATCATTGACCCAGTCACAAGGGTGGAAGGGCACGCAAGGGTTACAATTTTATTGGAAGATTCTGGGAAAGTCAAAGATGCGCGGGTGCAGGTTATCGAATTGCGAGGATTCGAGAAGTTCTGTGTTGGCCGACCCGTCGAAGAAATGCCGCGTATCGTGACACGGATCTGCGGGATTTGCCCTTGGGCACATCATATGGCTTCAGCTAAGGCTGCGGATGCTCTTTTCAATGCCTCAGTGCCTGAGGCGGCCCTTAAAATTCGCCAGGCAGCCTATGCCGCGCATATCGTGCATAGTCACTTGTTGCATTTTATCTTTTTAGCTGCTCCGGATCTTTTTAATGAAAATGGCGTTGATTACAAGGTTCGAAACATTATAGGGCTCGCCGCTCAAAATCCAGACTTAGTTCGTAAAGCAATACGGATTCGACACATTGCACAGGAGATGACAGGTATTATTGCTGCCAATGCTCTTCATCCCGACGCCGCGGTGCCGGGTGGCTTCAGCAGAGCCCTAAAAGAGGAACAAAGGCAGCAGCTTCTTTCTATGGCTAGGGAATGTCTCGAATTCACGACATTCGCCCTTAATTATGCCAAAGAAAAGGTTTTTATACCACAATGGCGAGAATTGAAAGGCGAAACGCCTTTGACGACAGGATTTTTGGGTACGGTCGACGAGGAAGGAGGCCTTAACTTCTACGATGGGAAGCTGAGGTTGAAAACGGCCAAGGACAATGACAGCTATATTGAATTCCAGCCGACAGACTATAAAGATTTTATCGATGAAAAGTTAATGGATTGGAGTTATGTCAAATTTCCCTATATCAAGTCGGCAGGAGATTTGTCGATTGATCCAGATAATCCAGTAGGTATGTTTCGGGTCAATGCTCTGGCACGTTTAAACGTTTGTGATCACATCCCAACACCCATTGCGCAACGGGAACTAATTGAATTTCGAGAGACAGTTGGGAGAATGCCTCAAAACACTTTCCTGTCTCCCTGGGCTAGGTTGATTGAGGCCGTCTATAATGCGGAACATGCTTTGGAATTACTGAATGATCCTACTATAACTGATACACATGTGCGAGAAAAAGTTACACCTCAATCTGGTCGTGGGGTCGGTGTCGTGGAAGCTCCACGAGGAACTCTCATCCATGACTATGAAGCTGATGAAAAGGGATACATCACGAAGGTTAATCTGATCGTAGGCACAACACATAACAGTGCTGCCATAAATGCGGACGTCCTCAGGACAGCGCGGAAGGTTTTTGAGAACGGTCTTCCGGATGAAAAGGCTCTAAACAAAATTGAAACAGTCATACGAGCCTATGACCCCTGCTTTAGCTGTGCAACGCATGATTTGAAGGGGACTCTTCCGATCAAAATGGATGTTTATGATTGTAACGGTCAAATCATAAATTCAATTCAAAACTGAGGGACTTTATGTTTCGACCGTTATGGGATTCTCAGGTCTTGGTAATCGGTTGCGGTAATGTTTTATTTGGAGATGATGGTTTTGGTCCAGCGGTGATAAAACATCTGCAAACCGACTATCATCTGCCCGCTGAGGTTGTCACTCTCGATGTGGGAACCGCAGGCGGCGAGTTGTTATTAGACGCTCTCCTTGGCGAAGTTACGCCCAGGACTTTAATTATCGTTGATGCGATGGATGTCGGCCTGGAACCGGGAACAGTTAAAGGAATACCTCTGGAAACACTTCCGGAAAATAAGCAGGCAGACTTTAGCGTGCATCAGTTTCCCGCCTTTGATATTTTGAGAGGGCTCAAGGAACAAAAGGGCGTGAACTTGTACCTGCTTGGTTGTCAGGTGGAATCGTTGCCCAGGGAAATCTGCTTGGGGTTGTCCGCTCCTGTTGCCATGGCTGTTAGAAAAACAGCAAACCTTGTAGTGGAAATGGTTCGCAAGGAGGTGGGCTCTGAAATCTCAATGGTGTCATTTTGTAGCTTGTCGCGGTTTGACTATTTGAATTGAGGAATCGTACTGTTTCGTCACTGAGGATACCGAAAGGAGGTTGGTGATGAGTAGGGACAGGAAGATTGAGGATAGCATAGATGTAAGTCGGAGAGCATTTACCAAAATCGCTGGTATGGGTTTGGCTTTTTCCACGGTGTTGGGTCTGGTGCCAGGCAATCCCATTACTGGTCCTCTAGGCTGGAAAGCATTTGCCCAGTCTCAAAGCAAAATCCCTGCAGAATTGTTGGAAATTGCAAGCAAGTACGGAGCACCCACTGGCAAGTACGGAAAGATAGGAGATCCCGTTACCCTGACTGTTGGCTACCAACCTTATTGTGCGCCATACTGGACCTCATCGATTAACAAGCAAGTGCAAATTTGGAAGAAATATCTCCCCGAAGGCAGTAATGTTGTTTGGTTCCGGGCTTTGTCCGGCCCCCTTATTAACAATAACATGTATGCAGGCAAAAATCAGATGGGGTACATGGCGGAGACGCCTGCGATGAGGAGTGGTGACACGGTGCCGTGCGACTTCATCGCCGTCACCGGATATGATGTCGGTGAAGCCGGGGCAATATGCGTCGATCAAAAATTGATCGAAGAAGGCAAGTTTAAAGAGCCGAAAGATCTTGAGGGCAAAAACGTCGGAACACCCGTAGGGTCGTTCTCGCACAGACAAATATTGGCATTTTGCGACCAGAAGGGAATTAAAGCGAATATTCTGGACCAGTCGACGGAGCTTCAAATTACAAACTTGAGGGCCCATAATATTGCTGCGGCCGTTACCTGGGAGCCGTACCCAAGCTGGCTCGAACAGCGTGGGATCGCCAATAGGTGGGTAACGGGTCAAGACCTGGAATGTACCTGTAAAAAGTATAATCCTGAAGCTGTGAACCATACGTTTAGAGTGGTTGGGGGCGTGCTTGCAATTCATGAATGGCTACGGGACCGTCCTGATATCATTACAGCTTTTTTAAAAGCAGAAGAAGAATCTCGAGATCTTTTGATGAATGACAGAGATCTTGCAGCATACTACATATCTACAGATATTTCAGAAATACATCCTTCGGTAATTCGAGCGGTTTTGGACATGATGGTGTGGGACGGAAGAATAACGCCAGAATGTAAAAAACATTTGGTTGCTGTGGCAAAAATGTGGAGAGATTTGGATATCATCCGGAGTTCACGAACAAAAGATCCGGTAAAATTCGTTGATGAGTGGGCAGACGACAGATATTTGCGGGTAGCTATCAAGGATCTGCAAGCCAAAGGACAGTGGACATCCGACCAATTGCCGGGTTTCCCGAAGGAAGCAAGGCCTGACCAGCTCAAGCCGCATAACTGGAAAATGTACGAAAATATTGAGTTAAAAAATAAGCCCTGGACACCAACAAAGGTGTAATGCAGATAAGCCCAGGCAACATAAGGATGATTTCAATCGGAGGTAGAGGGTTATTTTGTCTCTTTGGTATGTTGCAATGTATCCAGTAACGTAACATTGCATCATCACGATCTTATCTCTAACGCCGAGGGTAAGATTAATGGTCAACCTAATGAAAGACACTGTTAAGGCTCGATACGAAGAAGTATACTTCAAACAAAGACAGGCGGCCAAGAAACTTAAAAGAAGTCAGGTGATCACGGGTATTTTGGGTGGTTTGTCGTTTTTAATCATTTGGTATCTGTGCTCCAAAACGATCATGGACAAACTTCCAAGTCCTATAGATACACTGGTTCAATCGGTTAAGACGGTTACTGAACCATGGTATTACAAAAGCGTCTATTACAGTTTGTATCGTGTCGTTGTTGGTTTTTGCACAGCATCAGTTATTGCTATCCCGCTCGGGTTAATGATGGGGTGGAACTCAATTGTGAGGGACATGACCATGCCTGGATTTGAACTTTTCCGATCTGTCCCTCCTGTTGCATGGGTTCCGCTTTCTATTATCATATTTGCTAATATGGAATATAGTATCATTTTTATTACGTTTACAGGAGCTTTTTTCGTCGTAGCCTTGAACGCAAAACTCGGAGCTGAATCCATAGATCAGTCCCTGTTTAGGGCTGCATGGTGTCTTGGTGCCAACCCGCGACAAATTTTTCGCCATATACTTTTGCCAGGTGCTCTCCCTTCTATTTTTATGGGCCTTGCTCTTGGCATGGGTATCGCTTGGCAAACTGTTGTTGCTGCTGAAATGATCGCCGGCCAATACGGATTAGGCTATCTTGCCTGGGAGAGTTATAGCCTCATAAGATTTCCAGAAGTAATTTTAGCCATGATAAGTATTGGAATACTCGGGTACGGTTGCAGTTCAATCCTTCGCATGTTTGCGAATAAATATCTTGCGTGGCGTAAGATCTACAATGCTTAGGAACGCAACATTTAATGATAACAATATGTTGTCATAATGCTCTGCCTGGCGGTCAAGCGCGTCATATTCAGGTGTGTTGCTTAAAACAAAATAATAAGAGTATGATGTTAATGGCCGCCTTCTTGTGAGTACACTATAAACTTAGGATGGCAATATATGGCAAAAGCAAAAGAAGGCAATGTCACAGCTAAGCATATTAGTTTGGTATATGACCCGCTGGGAGTGAATGTTCTTGCTGTGGCTGATTGCAACTTCGAGATCGAGGCGGGTTCTTTTCTCGCTATCGTTGGACCATCGGGATGTGGCAAGACGACTTTATTAAATATGATCGCCGGGTTCGATACTCCCACAGAAGGTGAGATCTGTGTGGATGGGGTCTGCATCGCCTCTCCTTCCGTTCGCCTCACCCCGGGGCCCGACAGGGTTGTAGTCTTCCAGCATGGAGCACTTTTCCCTTGGAGAACGGTCTTGGAAAATGTCTGCTGGGGACCTGTCATGCAAGGAACCATGTCGCGGGAAGAAGCGACCGAAAAAGGTCGGGAAATATTGAAAATTGCGGGTCTTGAGGGCTGTGAGGATGAATATCCAATGAACATCTCCTCAGGCATGCAGAGGCGGGTCGAAATTGTCCGCGCCTTAGTCAATGATCCCAAGATATTGCTTCTCGATGAACCTTTTCGAGCACTCGACGCAATGACCAAATCGGTTATGCACCAGTATCTTCTCGATCTTTTCGATGTGAGTGGTAAGACCATTGTGTTCATCACTCACGATCTTGATGAGGCCATTTATCTTGCCGACAAAGTTTTGGTGATGACGACTAGGCCCGGCCGGCTCAAAAAGATGATCGACGTCGATCTTCCTCGGCCGCGCAATTCAAAGACAAAAGTAACCGATCGATTCATTCAACTCCGCAATGAAGCGTTGGGCGCCGTCCACGAAGAGGCGCAGAAAGCTTTTGAACGGGGTGAGCGTGAAATGGCTAAATAAATATAATAATTTAACATCACTAGGTAATTAACGAGGTGCCAAAATGGAAATAGATGCTATCGAGAAAGTTAAAAATAATAATCGGGCTTATCCGGTAGTGGAAGCCAAACCCACAAGTCAGGAAGTGGATTGGGAAAGCAGAATCGACGGGTATATACAATATTCGGCATGCCAGAAGTTGATGCGGCGCTACGCCCGCAACTTATTTAACTTCTCGAATGTTAGAAAAGTTTCTTCTCTTGTAATAATTGTAATCCTCTGGGCCGTTGTCACAGCGTACAAGATTCCACCGTTTACGCGTGTGCCGTCCCCGATTGAGGTTTGGAAAGATGCGGTGCTTTTCGTCCCCACCATGCACTGTCTGAAATGCGTAGTGTTTAGTATGGGGAGGATCTATCTCGGATTCATAATCGCATGTATAATTGGTATTCCGCTTGGTTTGTTTATGGGGTGGAATCGTACTTTCAAAAACTTCTCTTTCCCGACCTTTGAATGCCTGAGACCCATACCCGTTATTTCGTGGATTCCACTCTCAGTAATCATGTTTCCACTCACAGAGCACAGCATCATATTTCTTGTTTTCCTTGGTGCTTTTTACCCCATTGTTCTAAATACCCTTCTCGGCGTGGAAAGTGTTCGAACGGATTATATCCAAGGTGCTCTTTCCTTAGGTTCCAAACCGCGTCACATCTTTTTTGACATCATTTTACCCGGCTCATTACCGTCCATCTTTACTGGAATGACCGTAGGTATGGGTTTGGCCTGGGTAATGGTGGTGGCTGCGGAAATGGTGGCTGGTGGCTACGGACTCGGCTACATGACCTGGGAATCCTATATCCTGATCGCGTATCCTCGAATTATCCTTGGAATGTTTATCATTGGGGCTTGTGGATATCTTTCCAGCAACACAATACGGTTTCTCGCATCTAAGGCCATGCCTTGGAGAAGCCTTTTCTAGGGAGAGTAAATGAACTCATCTGCGAAAAACACCGTGTCAGGATTTGAATCAGGCAAAATGGAAATGAGGGAGTGTTATTACTCCTTCGGTAAAGGAAAAGAAGTTCTTGATAACGTATCATTTAAAGTTGAAAAGGGGTCTTTTACTTGTTTTTGCGGTCCGTCAGGTTGCGGAAAAACGTCCATTATAAATCTGTTGGCGGGCTATGCTCAGCCCGATATGGGGGAATGTCTCATTGATGACGTGCCTGTGAATGGACCAGGGGCAGACAGGCTCGTCGTTTTTCAAGAGACCGCATTGCTTCCTTGGATGACGCTCTGGGAGAATACTCTCTATGGGCCGAAGGTCCAAGGGAAGGACCTGATGGGTGAGGTAGCGGACAGGGCAGAGCAATTAATTAACATGGTTGGTCTTACGGGGTTTGAAGAGAAGTACCCAAGTCAACTCTCAGGAGGCATGCAAAGACGTGCGGAATTAGTTCGGGCATTAATCAATCAACCTAAAGTTCTGCTCCTGGATGAGCCCTTTCGTGGTTTAGATGCGATGACTCGCCAGATTATGCAGGAATATATAATTAAGTTGTTCGAACAAACGAAGACCACTATTCTGTTCGTTACGGCGGAACTAGAAGAGGCGATTTTTGTTGGGGACGTTGCCTATTTTTTAACGGCAGCGCCTGCCACAGTTAAAAAACGACTGGTTATTGATCTGCCTCGTCCGCGTAAATTTGAACACATTACAACCTCAACTTTTATTAACTTACAGCGCGAGGCTATTGAGACAGTCGACGAAGAGGCTCAGAAATCTTTTGCTGCTTTCTGTAAAGCTAAAGATGCACGTGAAGCAGTGAACACGTAGGTAAAGTTACAAGGAGATAACAATGGGATACGCAGCTATTTATAGACAAAATCGGAAACCGTGGAAGCGGGTCCTTAAATTTGCGGCTTATTTTTTCATTTTTGGTGTTCTTTTATATTTCTCGCTTGAATTGTTGGGTGCTCAGTCTGGTTTGATGGTGGGCGGAACCATGCCAGGGCAAGACAGCAGCACAAGTCCGAGGAAGTGATTTTGAAAATTCGTAAAACAAGAATCAAACGAGTGGTTGTTGCATGGATCATGCTATTTTTCCTGGTCTTGGGCTGTATTGCTTTGCCAACAGACTTTCGTTGGGGATACTGGTTTTATGGTCTTATCTGGGGGACGGCGACAGCACTTATACAATTTCTGTTCCCAGGATTTTTCGAAGAAAGGATTGAAAAATAAGGGTACAGACATGGTACTGGGAACTGATATTTTCGATACCACCTTAGATGTCATCCAGACAGGGATCGTGATTATCAATTGTCATGCCACGATAACCAGGATCAACTCCTTTGCCGCTATGCTCTTCGGTATTGATGAATTCGATTCCGTTGGAAAACCACTCTCAACTTTTATCACCAAGTCGTCTTTGCCAAGCGTATTGGAAACAGGCCAGCCAATTGGACCGGTGGTGGAAGGCCATAATGGAAAACAACTGCTAGGAATATATCGTCCACTATTCGGTCCCGGAGGCGAACTGAATGGGGCCTTAGGAGCTTATACCGACTTAGGTAAGAATGATTTGATTAAGCAGCAAATCACGGATGCAATGCAAAATGAGAGAGAACTCGAGGCTATTCTCGAATATTCACCCGACGGCATTTGGATTATGGATGGAGTCGGAAAAACTCTTCGCGTGAGCAAATCATGGGAAAATTTTTCCGGGATCAAGCGGGAGGAAGTAATCGGGCGTATGGTTCACGACATCGTGGCCGAAGGAATTTATACAGATTCGGCTGCCATTCATGTCATTGAGAAACGTGAACCTGTGACCATTATCTATACCACTAGGACTCATAAATCGGCGCTGGTCACGGCCAATCCCGTTTTTGGCGCTGATGGAAATATCTGGCGAATAATATCCAATGTTCGAGATATTACACAACTGAACCGTTTCAAAACTGAACTGGAAAGAAGCCAGGCCAACAGCAAGCGGTTCAGCCATGAGCTCAAGGTGTTGCGGCAACAACAGTCTCAAACCATGCAGATCATTACCCGCAGCAAAGCGATGGAAACAGTGCTGGAGATTGCAACTCAAACCGCAGCTTCCGAAGCAACAATGCTTATTTCCGGAGAAACCGGTGTCGGTAAGGATATTATTGCCAACTTCATCCACAATAGCAGCGGAGGTAACGGCACGTTTATCCGGGTGAACTGCGGAGCTATCCCCGAATCTTTGATGGAATCCGAACTCTTCGGATATGAGGAGGGATCATTTACCGGTGCTCGCGCAAAGGGAAAACCGGGATTATTCGAGTTGGCTCAGGGGGGCACTCTGTTTCTGGACGAGGTGGGAGAATTGCCCTTCGCAATGCAAGCCAAACTTCTGCATGCTCTCCAGGATCACACTATTACGAGGGTTGGCGGTGTTCTGCCAATAAATCTGCATGTACGAGTCATTGCCGCTACCAACCGGGACTTAATGGCCATGACCAAGGTTGGAAGTTTTCGGAAAGATCTTTATTATCGTCTCAATGTTATTCCCCTACATATTCCACCTTTACGAGACCGTCCCGATGATATTGTACCATTAGTAGTTTATTTTTTGGAAAAGTATAATAAGCGGCATAAAACAAATAAAAGTATTTGTCCGCGCGCTCTGGAAGTGCTGTTAAAATATAGTTGGCCAGGAAATGTGCGAGAGCTTGAGAATACGATTGAGTGGCTTGTCCTGACTTGTCATAACGAAGAAATAGATGTTGACAATCTTGATGCTTTTAAAAAAGAGCACGATTCGCCACTTCCGTATGAAGTTTGTTTTTCACCCTGCGGTTCATTAAAAAAAGCACGAGAAGAAGTTGAAAAGTCAATGTTGCTGTGGGCCATGAAACATCATTGTAGTACGCGAAAAGTTGCTGCCATTCTCGGTGTTACCCAGCCAACCATTGTAAGGCTGGTACATAAGTACGGACTGAATAAGGCCGAATCATCGCAATTATGACAACAATGGTGATTAAAGAAGGAGAAAACGACATGATTAATGCAAATCAGGATGTGGAAACGTTGCGACTCGGCGAAGACGTCATAGCGGCTGAGAACAAACGTCTCCTCGAAGCAAACGGTGTGGTCGTGATCAACGTGATCGGCGAGCCTGGGGCAGGAAAGGCAACCGTCTTGGAAAAGATTTTACCCATCTTAGCAAATAGATTAAATTGTACTGTTATTGATATCGACAATGATATGAAAATGAATCTAGCGAGATTCGAGACGTTGGGAGTTGAAGTCATCCGTATCAACGTCAACGAATCATCTACTTCTATCGCAACCGATATAAATAAGGCCATTAGACAATTGTCTTTAGGAAGCCTCGACCTTATCGTCATAAGAAATGGCAGTAGTATCGCTTGTGCTTCGGATATAGATCTTGGCAGCGACTTGAAAATAGTCGTTACCAGCGTAACCGAAGGATTGAGCGTTATTAAAAATAACCCAGAAACATTCAAAAAAGCTTCCATAGTATTGATCAACAAGATTGACATGTTGCCTTACGAAAAGTTTAGTTTTGGCGGTTGTCTTGATGAACTCACGCTTGTGAACGAACTCCTCAAGATATTCCCCGTCTCGGCTTTGCACGGAGAAGGTATTGAGGAATTGAGCAGTTTTATGAGTCGAGCCGTCTGGAAAAAACGACGAAATATTGCTGCTTGATCGGCGCTATTTCCAAAAGATCTCTAATCCCCGACCTGCAACAGTTTAAGTATTTATCCGTGGAAACGTACTCCTGAACCAAGTGCAAGTCAGGCAGACCCGGATTAAAAAATATTTACAACTGTTCGCACAGGAGGAATATCCAATGCAACGATTTTTAAGAATTGCGATTGTGATTCTGGTCTTGGCGGTATTTTCTAGTACCGCTCATTCAATCTCTCTTATCCGCTATCAAGGTTCTCCAGCTATTGCCAAATTTATTGAGACTGCCAGCAATGTTTACCTCAAGTCCACTTTTACTACTAACGTGCTGACAAAAAGCAAGGGTGGAGGAGAATGTCTTTCTAATGGTAGCTGTGACATCGGAGGAGTTGCAAATGAACTCGATCCAACTATTTTAGAAAAGAGTAGAAAAGCTGTTTTGATTGGTATGGATAGTGTTGTTGTCATTGTGCATGATGACAATCCTGTAGAAATTCTTTCTATTGAGCAATTGCGAAAAATTTTCTCTGGAGAGATTAAAAATTGGAAGGAATTGGGAGGTTTCGATCAATTGATTGAGCCTGTTGTAACTTCACCAATTTCAGCCACCCAAGAGCTTTTCAAAAAACTTGTAATGAATAAATCGTCCTTCCATGCCAAGGTCATGGAGCCTGATTCTAGCATATTGCTTCATGTTGCCAGAAATAGGGGGGCGATCGGCCTTACAAGTCATTTTATGATCAACCCTCCCCAGGGTGTAAAAGCTGTCAAGCCGAACGGCGAGGAGGTCAACTTATCAAACGCCAACTACCCGCTTTTACGACCCTTATACTTAATTACCAATGATCCTCCTCGACAGGATGTGCAGCAATTTCTTGATTGGGTTGTCTCGGATGAAGGCCAGTCCCTCGTAAAGAAGTATTTTAACGGAATACGCTAAAAACACCCAACCCGATAAAAGCAACCTGGGATTTTATTGCTTAGTTTTTAGAGGAGCTATACATGAATATCATCAAATTAGTTGGGTTGTCGTTTCTCGCCCTTGTTTTGTATGTCGGCGTCGCGTTCAGTCAAAGTACAAAATGTCAAATCGCATATATTGAAGGCGTTGGAGATCAAGATGTCGCAATAAAAATTCTCGGCGATGTTTTTAAGCAAGCTGGTATTCCCGTGGCTTTTAAAGCCTTACCTGGGGATAGGGCAAAGGCCATGGCTATAGAGGGGACTATGGACGGCGAGGCCGCGCGTATCTTTTCCTATGGAGAAAAGAATCCAATGCTGCTTCGTGTGCCTACCACTTATTATGGCCTTGAGACTACCGCCTATGCTAAAAAAACGTCCAATATTCTCATCAAAAACAAACAGGACCTTGACAAGTACAAAATTGCAGTCGTCAAGGGGGTGCAGCACAGCAAGGATATGGTCGAAGGATTGGAAAATGTTACTGTTGTCGAAGACGGCGAAACAATGATGAAACTTGTGGAAACAGGCAAAGTCGATATAGCTCTGACCAGCACCGTAAACGGAGATGGATTGCTAAAGAAGATGGGGTTAAATGAAATTGAACGGGTTGGGACTTTAACTAGGCTTGTGGAATTTATCTATTTCAATAAAAAAAATAGCGATCTAGTCCCTAAGGTGGATGAGGCAATAAAAAACATGTCACAATCCGGAGAATTGACGAAACTCACAGAAAAATACGAAACTGAATATCTTGACAGCATGAAGTAGTACTTCGATTTTTGTCGTGATTAAGCGAAGTGCTATTGACTTCTCAGCTACACGTTAAATTATTACTGTATATTTTGATCATTCATCGAAGTACAAAATGAAATTTTCATTTTGTAGTGCTGCTTTATTATTTATTTCGGAGGGAGACATGGGTCGAGACAAGCGGTTGCGTTTCCATTCTGTGAATTTTATTCTAACCATCGCCCTCGTTTTTGTGACTACACTTTTACTCTTCACCTTTAGTTACTTCAATTACAGCGAGCGTTCGGCCACGGCCTCCGCCGAATTAGACCAGAACGCGAAGCTCGTGGCTACGCGCCTGTCCAAGAGCTTGGTCAAGGCTGTCTGGAACATGGACACAAACCAGACACGGGAGGTCCTGCTCTCGGAACTAGGCGAGAAAAATGTGAAATCCATCACCATCCGCGAGCCGAACAAAACTTCCATTTTTGTGGCCTTGGGCCGGGACAAGGATGGCAAGCCGGTGGAGTTCACTGAACAAACCGCTCCCGAGGATGGAGACACCGTAGCCACAGCCAATGTGAATCGTGAGGGAGAGCCTATCGGCACGGTCGAGGTGACCCTCACCCACAAGTTTATCCAAGAGGAACTGCGGCGGATGATGTGGACCTCAGTCATTGGTACCTTGATCATAGATTTAGCAGTGGTTCTCATCTTATTTGCCGTCATATCGATACTCGTCATTCGTCCACTGGCCAAGAGCGTCGCTTTTGCCGAGTCCATGGCCAGGGGGGATTTAACCAAAACCATAGACATCAAAAGAGAAGATGAAGTTGGGCAATTAGCCGCCAGTCTGAACGCCATGTCACAAAGCTTTCGGAGTATGGTGGAAATGATTTCCACCATGGCAGATCTTGCCTCGAGGGGTTTTTTGCGCAAAACCCTCAATACATCCGGTTTTGCTGGCGATTACCTAAATATGATGGAGAAGATTAATACGTGGTCCAATAATTTGGTTATGGTCATCGACGCCATGCCACCGGTGATGATCCGCGATAAAGATAGGCAGATGCGTTTTCTCAACCGGGCAGGAAGCCTGGGAATAGTGAACGTCAACGAGATCGAAGGCAAATTGTGCAGTGAACACTATAAAAAAGAAGATTGTGAAAAAGATGCCTGTGCATGTGATAGGGCTTTGTCAAATAGACAGGCAACAGAAGCGAAAACCGTAGCCAGACCTAAGCCAGAGTTGCTTTTGGAAATTGAATACAAGGCTATACCGTTTGGCGAAGACGCCATCTTGGAGTGTGTAATCGATCAAACTGCAATTCTCAAGGTCCAGAAACAAATAGTGGAAGTGGCCCAAAAGTCGGAGAAGATAGCCGAGGCGGTATCTTCCGCCTCTCAAGAGATTTCGAACCAAATCGAGCAGTCCAGCCGTGGGGCAGAAGAGCAGTCCCGCAGGGTAAGCGAAATTGCCTCCGCCATGGATGAGATGAACGCCACTGTGCTCGAAGTGGCCAAGAACGCTACTGAAGCGGCCGATATCTCAGAAGACGCCAAGTCCAAGGCCAAGGAAGGCGAATCCTTGGTCGTTGAGGTGGTCGCTGGGATACATCAGGTCCAGCGCCAAGCTCTGCAGCTCAAGCAGGATATGGGAACACTCGGCAAACAAGTGGATGATATTGGTAAAATCATGAATGTCATTTCAGACATAGCGGATCAGACCAACCTTTTGGCGCTCAACGCAGCCATTGAGGCGGCCAGGGCGGGTGATGCAGGACGGGGTTTTGCCGTGGTCGCCGATGAAGTGCGCAAACTCGCGGAAAAAACCATGACGGCCACCAAGGAAGTGGGAGATTCTATCAATGTTATTCAACATGGGGCAAAAATGAATATCGAAAACGTTGATCGGGCGGTCAACGCCATTGAAAACGCCACTGCGTTGACAAAAAGATCAGGAGATTCCCTCAAGGTGATTGTAAATCTCGTAGAGCAAACATCGGATCAGATCCACTCCATCGCTACGGCCTCGGACGAACAATCCAGCGCTAGCGAGGAGATCAACCACTCCGTTGAACAGGTGGCCACTATTTCTTCCCAAACCGCGCAGGCCATGTCCCTGGCTTCGCAAGGCGTGATGGAATTGGCTAAGCAATTCCGAGTACTGCAATGTTTGATTACTGAGATGATGTCCGGCGCTGCTTCGCACGTCACGTACTCTTCTTGACTCTTCAACTGAAGAGTCGCCCCATTTGGACCGGACAATTCCGCCAGCCGAGGAGGTTGTGCTGAGGGTATGTCCAGGCAGAGTGCTAACGCGTTTCCCACGGTCGAGGTAGTGCCATGGCCCAGCGTCGACGCTGGCCATTGGCCGAGAAGCTGCGCATCGTCGAGGATTCGCTTTGCCGGGCATGAGCGCCTCGTTCGTGGCCAGAAAGCATGGTGTCGCGCCCAATTTCCTCTTCCGCTGGAGGAAGCCTATGAGCGAGGGCGGCCGACGACCAGGTGGTGAGCGCAGCTGCAGTTTGGGCGTTACGCAAGCAGGTCCGCGAGTTGGAGCGGCTTTTGGGCAACAAGACGATGGAGGTGGAAATCTTAAAAGGTGCCATCGAGATTGCCCGCGAAAAAAACTGATCTCGCGCTCGTCCTTGCCCAGGACGATATTTTCATTCCGCTACAGTAACGCTCTCCCTGAACGGAGCCGAAAAGAAAGCCCCTGCGCCATCGTCGGCGAGGGAGACGCCGACAGCATGGCCATCATCATGCCCATGAGTATCGTTAAAGAGACGTATTATATCGAGGAAGACATCGCATGAGTCAAGAGAAGCCACCGCAATCCTATAACGCTGAATCCATCACCGTTCTCGAAGGCCTGTCGGCCGTGCGCAAACGTCCAGCTATGTATATCGGCTCGACGGATTCGCACGGCCTGCATCATCTCGTTTATGAGGTCGTGGACAACTCCATCGACGAGGCCATGGCCGGCTTTTGCAACCGCGTCGGCGTGGCCGTCCACCTCGACAACTCGGTCACGGTCTCGGACAATGGCCGCGGCATCCCGGTCGATATGCACCCCAAGGAGCACCGGCCGGCCGTGGAGGTCGTCATGACCTTGCTGCACGCCGGCGGCAAGTTCGACAACGACACCTACAAGGTCTCCGGCGGCCTGCACGGCGTCGGCGTCTCGGTGGTCAACGCCCTATCCGAATACCTGGAGGTCACGGTCCGCAGAAACGGCCGCAAGTACCACCAGCGCTACGAGCGCGGCGTGCCGGTCACCCAGCTGGCCGAAATCGGCGAAGCCGGGAACACCGGCACCACCGTCCGCTTCAAGCCCGACGACGAGATCTTTCAGACAAACCAGTTTTCCCACGAGACCCTGGCCAAGCGGTTCGAGGAACTGGCCTACCTGAACCGGGGTCTGGAGATCGATTTCCGCGACGACCGGACCAGCGAGCGGGTCACCTACCGCTTCGACGGCGGCCTCAAACGCTTTGTGGCGGACCTCAACGCCGGCGAGCAGACCATCCACGACATCATCGAGGGGCTTGGCGAGAGCGACGGGGTAGTCGTGGATTTCGCCCTGCAGTACAACGCCAACTACAAGGAGGAAGTCTTAACCTTCGCCAACAACATCCGCACCCGCGAAGGCGGCACCCACCTGGCCGGCTTCAAGACGGCCCTGACCCGTGGGATCAACACCTACATCGAAAAAGCCGACCTTCCTAAGAAGTTCAAGCAGAAGCTGACCGGCGACGACGTGCGCGAGGGGCTGACCGCGGTCATCTCGGTCAAGCTGCCCGGACCCCAGTTTGAAGGCCAGACCAAGACGAAGCTCGGCAACTCCGAAGTGGCCGGCATCGTGGCCAAGATCGTGTTCGAGGCCATCAACGTCCATTTCGAGGAGAACCCGAAGGACGCCAAGGCCATCGTGGAAAAGGCCGTGGACGCGGCCTCGGCCCGGGAGGCCGCCCGCAAGGCCAAGGAGCTGGTGCGCCGCAAGGGGGCCCTGTCCGACCATTCGCTCCCCGGCAAGCTGGCCGACTGCCAGAGCAAGAATCCCGAGGAATCGGAACTCTACATCGTGGAGGGCGACTCGGCCGGCGGCTCGGCCAAGCAGGGGCGCGATCCCCGGTTCCAGGCCATCCTGCCCCTTCGCGGCAAGATCCTCAACGTCGAGCGGACCCGTACCGACAAGATGCTCGGCAACAAGGAAATTCGCAATCTCATCACCGCCATGGGCCCGACCCCGCGCATGAGCGACGACAAAAGCGAGGAAAAGGACAACGAGAACTACGCCCGGCTGCGCTACCACAAGATCGTCATCATGACCGACGCCGACGTGGATGGGGCCCACATCCGCACGCTCCTTCTCACCTTTTTCTACCGCCGCTACGCGCGGCTCATCGAAAACGGCTACGTCTACATCGCCCAGCCGCCGCTCTACCGGGTCTTCAAAGGGGATTTCGAACGGTTCATCAAGGACGACGAGGAGCTGTCCCAGTTCCTGCTCGGCCGCATCGGCCAGGACGTGACCGTGGCTTCCGGGGACAAACGCTTCGCCGGACCGGACCTGACCGGACTTCTGGAATGCATCCACTTTCTCGAATCCCGAATCCACGAGGCCGCGACTTACGGCCTGCCAGAGGACCTTCTTCTGGCCCTGCTCGGCTACGACAAGCTTGCCCCGTCGGATTTCGCCGGCATCTTCCCGCCCGAAGGGCTTGTGCCATACCTGACGGAAAAAGGCTTCACCCTGGAGGTCGAATCCGAGGAAATCGACGACGAGAAACGGATCTACGCCGTCTTTATAAACGCCAACCAGGCCAGGCACCGGATCGCGGTGGAATTTTTCAGCTCCAAGATCTACCGCCGGGCCCACGAGACCTACGGCCAGCTCCTGGCCGACGGTCCGGTGCTGCCGCTTTCCATCGAGCGCAAGGAGGAGTCCCGGCCCGTGGCCGACTTCTTCGACCTCTACAAGGCGCTCATGGACGACGCCTTAAAAGGCGTCAACATCCAGCGGTACAAGGGCCTTGGCGAAATGAACCCGGAACAGCTCTGGGAAACCACCATGAACCCGGAAAAACGCAGCTTCCTCCAGGTCAGGATCGAGGACGCAGGCGAGGCCAACGACATCTTCGACCAGCTCATGGGCGAAAAAGTCGAAGGCCGCCGGAATTTTATCGAAAGGAACGCCTTGTCGGTAAGAGCGCTGGATATTTAGAAGAGCAGAGAGGAATCGGGGGGGCCGGGACTCGGGCGTGATCACCATGCGCGTGACGCCCAAGACCGGCCACGTCATCGGCGCGGTCATGGTCGGACCGGACGACGATCTGCTCATTTTGACCTCGGCCAACAAGATTATTCGACTTCCGGTACAACCCATCAATTCCGTTGGCCGGGCCACCCAAGGCGTGATGCTGGTACGTCTTGAGGAAGGCGCCTCGGTCAATGGATTTGATCTGGTGGATCCTAGCGAACATCAGCAGTGCGATATTTCCGAAGAATAGCCAAAGGGCTTGCCTCGAAGGTCGGCCCCATCGTCATCGATGTGCCCGGGGACCGAAAATCCGAGTTTGCGCCGGCCATTGTCGAGAAGCGCCATACGGACATCGCGGCTTCGCGCAACGCATCCTTTCCATGGACGCCAAGGGGATGAGCACCCGCGATATCCAGCACCACGTCAAGGAAATCTTCAGAAAAACTTAACAAAGGCCCGGCTTACGCCTACATATCCATTAAGCACAGGAAGTTAGGAAAAACAACCATGAATACAGAGCAAAATAAAATCCATGTCTATGGTTATGCGAGATGCTCAGGACTTGGACAGGTCAATGGCGATACATTCAATCGGCAACGTGAAGAAATAGAAAGGTATTGCAATGACAATAATCTTGAACTTGTCAAGATTTATGAAGAACAAGGCGTGTCTGGAACTAAATGTGAAGAGGATAGGCCGCAATTTATGAATATGATAGAGGAAATGCTTGCAAGTTACATACGCTATATAATTATTGAAGGAATCGATAGATTGTCTAGGGATATGGCTATTACTGACCAGTTAATAACATATCTGGCATCCAAGGGTGTCACGCTAATAAGTGCCCGCACTGGTGACGACGTGACCGAGGCGTATAGCGGCGACCCGATGCGACGTGCCATGATCCAAATGCAATCCATTTTTGCCGAGTTGGAAAAAAGCCTGCTGGTCAAGAAGTTGCGGACGGCAAGGGAACGCAAACGGAATCAAGGCATTAAATGCGAAGGAAGAAAGGGGACCGAGGAAATAAATCCAGATTTGATAAATTATATTAGAAAGTTACGGGATAAAAAGATGCCATGGAGAAAAATTGTTGATGAACTTAACGGGTCGGACAGATTAACCTTAACTGGCAAGAAGTGGACACTGCAACACTTGTATGCCGTTTATAACCGTGCAACTAAGTCAAAGTTGGGCAATAACAATGAACAATGAGATAATAACACCCCATTCAAAACCACGTGGTCGACTGGCAACTCTGTCGCCCGGAACCACCAAAGGAGGCCATCCAGGATACTCCAGTTGATGCTCCCCCCTTTCCCCTCCCACCGAAACGAGGCCGGCGAGGTCGCTCGATCCGAGCGCGGCAGACTCCGGCTACACCACACCGAGCACCAGCCGCGCCCCCCGCGGCAAGCCTAAATATTTTAGAGTTTTCACGCTTTAACCTCAATTAATCGCTCAACAAACTTTTTAACATTAAAACATTTTAGCAATAAACCCCAAAAACATCTTGACGCCACACCAAGGATGCGACAGAGTTTTCACAGAAAAACTCTTAAACTCTTTTTCGAGAAAGCATTTTAACGCTAAAACTTAAAAAAGGTAAAGCGTATGCGCGTGATAGCGTTTACCAACCAGAAGGGCGGCGTCGGCAAGACGACCACCGTGCACAACCTGGGCGCAGCCCTGGCCAGGGACGGCCGGAAAGTTCTGCTGGTGGACATGGACGCTCAAGGAAGCCTGACGGCCTCATGTGGTTTTGATCCGGACGGATGCCGCAGCCTGTATGAAGCCTTGGATGGCAAGGCCCGGCTGGACGAAATCAAACGGGCCGTAGCCGATGTTCCCGGCCTTGACTTGGCCCCGGCCGGAATCGATCTGGCCCAAGCGGACCTGGCTTTTGCGGCCAGGATCGGCCGGGAAAACATGCTCCGCAAAGCCCTCGCACAAGTTTCGGGATACGATTTCGTCTTGCTCGACTGCCCGCCTAACCTCGGGTTGGTGACACTCAACGCTCTTGTGGCGGCCTCGGAAATTGTCATTCCAGTCCAAGCCGAATACCACGCTTTGCGCGGTCTGGAATTACTGCAAGGCACAGTTGCAATGGTGCAAGAGTTGAACCCATCCTTAAAAGTCTTGGGAATTGTTGTGACGTTTTTCGACAAGCGAAAAACGCTCAATCGAGACGTTTTCAACGAACTCCGCAGAACATTCCGTGAAGTATTATTTGACGTTAAAATTCGTGATGCGGTTGCCCTTGCGGAAGCTCCAAGCAATGGACAAGATATATTCACCTATCGTCCTGCATCCGCTGGAACTGAAGACTATGAACGTCTCGCCAAAGAGATTGAGAAAAGGGGCTAAAATCATGGGACTCGGCAAGCAAAGGGCAAAGTTGGAGGGGGAATTGTTTCGTCGAACGGAAGAAAAACCGGAACCGCTGAAGACAGAACAGCCTGTGCGCCAAGAAGCAGCGCCAAGGACTACGGAAAAAGAAAAGGTCACAAAGGAACGCTTCTCCTTATATCTGGAACCAACCATAGCGAAAAGATTACGCTTATACGCTGTCCAACACGATATCAAGAATATCAACGGATTAGTTGTTTCCTTGATAGAAGGCTTCCTTGAAAAGAAAGGTGCGTGATGGAAAAGAAGAAAACATCCTTAGCCCAAATGCTACAGGATGGGGATAAGAAAGGATTCCTTGCGTTTCGGGAAAAATTCGCGGAGATGTCCAAGGAGCATCCATTGCGAGAACCAAATAAACCGAAAAACAACAAGGAAACACAGGAGCAAAAATCTCAAGAAGTTTTCTCAATAACGTATCGCATCCCAAACGATGAAACAATCAGCGTTGAGGAACATATCCAATTCGTGCTCACCGAATTCAACCCTGAAGCCCTGGCGCTGCCTGAGAGAGAACGCTATGCAGCATATCAGGAGGTCATGACATGGTTTCATCAGCAAGTATCGCCTGATTTTGATTCTAACGACTTATCCTTAGACGATACTGATATAAAACCACACGAATCACCAAACGAGAATACCGACGCTCCCGCCGTTCAACGAGCCAAGAAAACACGGCTTATGCAGCTGTCCCTTCTCTCGGCTCAAGCTCCAGCAGCCAATGCGGCGATTCGTTCTCGACTCTTTACGACCGGGACCGGGCCGCGTGCTGTGTATCAGCGATTCACGCCTATAGCATCGTGGCACAAAGACTTGCTTGTCGAATACCAAGGCGAGGAATTACGTCAAGAAGAATGCTCCGTATGGATTCAGCTTTGTAAACTCGCTGCGAGTAATCCACAATTTCAAGTGCAGTGTACTATATATGGCTTGCTGAAATCTTTAAAAAGAAAAGATACTGGCGGGAACAGAAAGGTTCTAAAAGAACAATTATTACGTATTTTTCATGGCAAATTACATATAAAACTTGATAAGGCAGAGTATTATGGCTCAATATTGCCTGAGTTCTCCATTAATTCAAAAGGTAATATTATTGCAAACCTTTCAAAAACTATCGCTAAATTACTTGGCATGTATGACTTTACCATGGTCAATATGGATGTAAGGTTAGGACTTGGCAATATGGCTCAATGGTTTCATGTTTTTTTAAAGTCGCAAGCTGGTCCAGAAGTGACAATACCTTGGGAAAAAGTGCATGAATTAAGTGGCTCATCCGAAAAAAGCATGGAAAATTTCATGCGTAACTTTCGTAGGCTGGCCATCAAGCCGTTGATGCAGATCGGCTTCATTCAATCGGCTCGAACCCGGCAAGGGAGGTTGGTTGTGCAGATAGACAAGGAAAAAGGTTAATTATCTCATGGTGTTTTATTCATATTAAAACAATATGGAATACCGAAATACCGTCGTAGCATACCCCTTTTCAACCTGATACCGTCGTAGCGTACCCCTTTTTTGAGGGTCATTTTAACCCAAACCGCCAAACCGTGCAGACTAAAAGTAAATTAAACACATATGTTATACATAAAAATACCGTCGTAGCATACCCCTTTTCAATACCGTCGTAGCGTACCCCTACAAAATCGTAGTACCGTCATAGCATACCCCTTTTTCCGGCCTGATACCGTCGTAGCGTACCCCTTTTTTTCGCCCTGATACCGTCGTAGCGTACCCCTTTTTTAAAGCAAATAGTTGCATGAAAAATTAACGATATCAGCATATTAACTCTCCATAAACCGCCCCCTATAATCTTAAATCTTAATAATCAAGAAGAAATAATCTTAAGAACGAAAGGCAGGGCTCCGCCTCCAGCTCCACCCGTTCCGGGCTGGAGCCGGAGCCCAAGAGAAAAACAGCCCCCGCAGGGAGAAAACGGCCTCCAGCCAAAGCCAGGTCGCTTCGCTCCCGAAAGACACGCCTTCGGCGGCCTCAAGGGCGCAGTGCGCAGCGGAAGCGAGAGACCGAAGCGCCACCGGCAGCGTGGGACCAGGCCGGCAGTTTCCCCAATCCAAAAAACGCCTCCTCGTCGTGGATTCCTCGGACCCTCCGGCCTCGGCTTCGCCTCACCTCGGAGGGAGAAACCAAGGCCCCAAATCTCCCGTCTGAGCGACTTTTCATCATCAAGGCAACATCTTCCCGGGAAAAGCCAAAAAATCGAAAATAGAACCATTCTGGGAAGCCTGACGACCACGTGGAGTTCTCCCACGTACTGGCGCTCCCTCAGGCCAGAGTTTCGCTTGACGCATACCAAAAAAGTATATATCAAATTGATATGCACGTGATCGCAAAACCCGCACTTGTCGATTTTTGGACCATGTACCCAGCCGCAAAAGAACCGCTCGACACGTGGTATCGCATCATCCGACGGGAAAATTTCCAGAATTTCAGTGAGATACAAAAGACTTTTGCGAGTGCGGATTACGTTGACGGTTTCACGGTCTTTGATATTGGCGGGAACAAGTTCCGCCTGATCGCCGTGATCCGATACGAATGGCAAAAAGTATATATCCGGGCAGTCCTGACGCACAAGGAATACGATAAGGGCGCCTGGAAGAGAGGAGAAAAATGAACTGTACCACCCCGACCTTTGATCCCGCCGCCATCCTTCAGGCTTGGACGCCGTTTAAGGAATTGGTTGGCGTGACCTCGATCAAGACCGAAAAGGACTACGCGCGCGTCGCGGATCTGGTGAATGTGCTGCTGGATGAAATTCGTGACGACGAGACGCACCCCCTTTCCGACGTGCTCCATTACTTGACCGTGCAGATGGAAGCCTATGAAGCCGTGCACGTGGAGATCCCCGAGGTGGAGCCGAAGGCCGTATTGCGATTCCTTATGGAGCAGCACGGCTTGAAGCAAACCGACCTGACCGATTGTGCGCCGCAAAGCCATATTTCGGCTATCCTGGCCGGCAAGCGGGGGATCAGCAAAGAAGCTGCGAAAAAATTTGCCAAACGGTTCAACGTCAATCCTGATTTGTTTTTTTAATGCCGGCAAACAAGCCCTGAGCCATCCTCAAGGTCAGCCGAAAACAGTACGCGACGGGCGGCCCTGGAAGAATGCCGGCATGAACCGCGAGCAGCTCGCGCAGACACTGCCGTCGTGCCCGAAGGATTCATTGACGAGATCCACTTGGAGGCCGACGCGGAGCGGTTGATTGCCGCGAAATGTCCCATCCTCAATCGATATACGTCACATCCATGGACCAGCGTTCGCTGCTGCCCGAGGCCTGGCCGTCTTCACCCGCTGGTGCACGGACCAAACCTTGAGCTTAAAGAGCCGGTCAACCGTCTTGAGGTTGACCGGCATTCCTTGCCGAAAGCAAAGCATGGCCCATATCCGCCGATAACCGAACGTCGGATGCTCCAAAATGAGCGCATGAACACGGTCAGCAAACTCGCCCACCTTCTGCTTGAGTCGTTTGATTTGCTCTGACCTGCTCGTCATTGACGATTTCGGCCTCAACCGTCCTCATCGTCGAGGACTAGAGTTTACCAGGCTGTCCAATTTTCCGCGACCACTTCAGGCAGCGGAATGATCTCCCCCAGGAGGGAGAATGTTCGCAGTTCAAGAGAAAGCATGGTGATAATTTTTTTGATCAGTAACGATCAATTTATGTATCAGGATAACATGCTTTTTTAATTGATTTTTTATTATTCCGATACATAATTTGATCGATGATACGAAAAGTGTGGTCGCTGTCATACACCATTAATTCCTTAAAATCATTGAATATTTTTAAAATATCGATGCAAGGCATACCTCTTGCTTACATTTAAGAACAAAGCAACCTCTTGCTTTATACTTCTGATCGAGCTTGAATGCAGTGAAAGGAGGTGATGAACGGTAATTTTGTGTATCAAATATAGGTTTGTGTAAAATTCTGGAGTTTTGTGCTGACTTAAGAAAAATTATTGTAATTGAGGATGAACCATGGGTGTAAAACTTATCGAAGCCGATGTGGTTATCGTGGGTGGTGGCAGTGCTGGAACATTTGCGGCCATCAAGGCTAAGGCAGCGAACCCGAAGGCCAGGGTTGTTGTCATGGACAAAGGTCCGATAGAGACTTCCGGTGCTATTGGCCGTGGTATGGATGCTTTGAACGTTGTTTCGGTGCCAGGTTATGGGACTCCGGAGGACGTTGTCGAGGCTCTGACCAAAGTGTCGGAAGGTATTTTGGATCAGGAATGTGCTTATACTCTGGGAGCGGATATTCTTGACAGGATTAAGGACCTGGAAGAATACACCGGCCGTGAACCTGGAGATCTTTTCCCCGTAGATGAGAATGGTAATTATAAGTGCAATTATTTGCATCCTACCGATAAGCCTCTTTATCTCGCAATGGATGGCGAAGAAATAAAGCGGGCTCTGGCAAGAGAAGTCAGGAAGAGTGGTTGCATCGTGCTTGACCGTACGCCGGCGGTGAAGTTGTTCACCACTGACGGTAAGGTTTCTGGTATTTTTGGCTTCAATATCAGGACGGGAGAGCAGTGGCTGATCAAGACTCCGACGGTAGTGCTCACCTCGGGTTGCGTCGGGAAATTTGGGATGCCGCGCGACGGTTACTTGAGCGGTATTTACGAATTTCCGGGTAATACTGGAGAAGGCTATGCACTGGCCTACCACGCTGGAGCTGAACTGATCAATCTCGAGTGTTTCCAGACGAACCTCCTGATGAAAGATTTTAACGGACCCGCCTGCGGGTATGTCGTTATTCCGCGCGGCGGTTGCGGTGTAAATGCGTTGGGAGAAAAGTACTGGACCCATGGCTATTGGTCCGGGGATATGTTCCTGGCTGTCTGGAAGGAATTTACCGAAGGACGCGGACCGATATATTTGAAGCTGGACCACTTGCCCGAAGAGACGATCAAGGGTCTGGAAAAAATTCTGTGGGGTACAGAGCGTACTGTCCGCGGGCAGTTCCATACGCAGCGCGATGAGAATTATCGGCGCTGGGATTCCGTGGAGCAGGGTCTTGAGGAAATTACACTTTGTAGTGGCCACAGTAGTTCTGGAATTCTTATCAATAAGAATACAGAGACAACTGTCCCGGGTCTTTTCGCCGCCGGTGACTGTGCTTCCGTGCCACATCAATACCTCCCCGGTGCTTTCGTGTTTGGTGCCATCGCCGGCAAAATGGCCGCAGAGTACGCAGCCTCGCACAAGGCTCCGAAACTCGAGGTGGACGGCAACAGCGTTTGGAAAGAAGTGAGGGCACCTTTGGATCTTTCTGAACCAGGTCTGCCTGTTGAGCAGGTTGAGATCAAGATCCGTTCCAAGGTCAGCCAATACCTTACCCCGCCTAAGAGCGATCCACTCATGAAAAAGATGTTGTGGTGGACCCAACGTATGCGGCGGGAAGATGTGCCGAAGATCAAGGTTTGCGATTACCACGACCTTATCAAAGCCACAGAAGTGCAAAGCATCATTGATTGTGCTGAAATGGCCACAAGGGCTTCCCTGTTCCGGACCGAAAGCCGTTGGGGTCTCTCCCACTACCGCTTGGCGTATCCCAAGGTCGATCCTGCCTGGGACGGCAAATACGTCGTTGTGAAAAAGAATATGAGCAGTGGTGAGATGGAAGTTTCGGCGAAAGATGTTCCTGCGTATAAGTGGAATTATTCAGCCAGGTTAGAGTATAGCTACCCTGAGCTTAAACTCAATATCGGCGAAGGCTTCACCCATCCCAAAAATGATACACATGATCCATGGATTTCGGGAAAACTCGATCAAGAAGGTTTGGATGTACCCAAGAGGATGAGATAGGAGGGCTATTCTAATGGAACGATTCGAATGCAAAAAATATGAATGGGTGAAGGTTGACAAAGCCAAATGCGATGGTTGCGGCGACTGTGTACAGTATTGTCCGCGTGATGTGCTGCGTCTGGACAACCAAGGGCGTCCGTATATGGCTTACCGGGATGATTGCTGGTATTGTGATGTTTGCACCTACATGTGCCAGTTGGACGCTATCCGGTTAGATACTGTTCCATTCCTTATCAAGTAGTTTGAAAAACCGTTCTCTCTGCGCCCGGAACAAGGTCCGGGCGCAGAGAGGCAAGTGATAAACGGCAGGAGGTTTGGCAACATGTCTGTGACCGTCATCATAGAATCTCTTTCTGCCCACTGCGCCGGCTGTGAAGTGGCCATTCTCGACCAAGGCGAAGAGTTGCTGAATATCCTAGGGAAGATTTCAATAGTTCACGCTCCTATGTTGATGGATCACAAGTATCACAGTCCAGAGAGTGATGTTGCTGATCTTGTCTTTCCAAAGGCGGATGTTGGAATTATCTCTGGAGCCATCCGCACGGAGGAAGCCCTGGGCGTGGCCAAGGCTTTGCGTGAGAGTTGTAGTATTATTATTGCCAATGGTTCCTGCGCCTGCATGGGTGGAATACCCGCACTGGCAAATCTCGTTCCCCCTGCCGTACTTCGGGAGGGAACTTCAAATCTGGAAAATCCGTCCGAGGATGGCGCTTTTGAATTGCCTGCCCTGACCAGTCGGGTCGCGGCCCTCAATGAAGTGATAACCGTGGACATGTATCTGCCCGGCTGCCCGCCTCCGACGCATCTCTTTGCTGCTGCCCTACAAGCTGTTCTTGACGGCACATCTTTTGAATTACCGGAAGATACTGTCTGTAATGAATGCCCAAAGACGAAAGAAAAAAGTACTATTTTTACCGACCAGGGCATGCAATTTCCAGAAATGCTTAGACCGCTGGAGCAGTCATCTCTTGAAAATCGCTGTCTCATTGAACAGGGTTATTTTTGTATGGGAGCCGCAACGCGAAGCGGATGTGGCGCACGCTGTACACAGGTGGACGTTCCCTGCCGCGG
>JBCFBG010000027.1:13083-26979 GCA_038562515.1 Anaerolineaceae bacterium | reverse complement strand
GTGAAAAAAGGACTCGCTGAAATGCTTAAAGGCGGCGTGATCATGGATGTGGTTAATGCCGACCAGGCAAAAATCGCTGAAGATGCCGGAGCAGTGGCAGTGATGGCTTTGGAACGCGTCCCGGCAGATATCCGCGCAACAGGCGGGATTGCCCGAATGAGCGATCCTGAACTGGTTATCAAGATCATGGAAGCTGTCAGTATTCCGGTGATGGCAAAGTGCCGCATCGGACATTTTGTTGAAGCCCAGATTTTGGAATCACTCGGTGTCGATTACATCGACGAATCAGAAGTATTAACTCCTGCAGACGAAGCCTATCACATCACCAAGCACAACTTCAAAGTACCGTTTGTGTGTGGCTGCCGTAACTTAGGTGAAGCGTTACGCCGGATCGGCGAAGGCGCTGCCATGATGCGCACCAAGGGCGAACCCGGAACGGGAGATGTGGTTGAAGCGGTAAGGCATGCCCGTTCAGTTTACGGCGATATCCGACATTTGCAGTCGCTTCCTGAAGAAGAAGTGATGACTTTTGCCAAGAACATCCAGGCACCCTTCGAATTATGTATGCAGGTGCGTGAACTGGGCAAACTACCAGTAGTCAATTTTGCAGCCGGCGGCATTGCCACCCCCGCGGATGCTGCTTTGATGATGCAGTTGGGTGTGGATGGCATCTTTGTGGGCTCAGGCATCTTCAAGTCTGGCGACCCAGCCAAACGAGCACAAGCTATCGTCAAAGCCACCACTCACTATCGCGAACCTGGGATTTTGGCTGAAGTTAGCCGAAATCTTGGCGAAGCCATGGTTGGTCGTTCGGCAACTCAATTACCAGACGAAGAAAGAATGGCTGGTCGCGGCTGGTAAGATAGAAAAGCGAAGCATTGAAAATATGAAGCTTGGAGTCTTAGCCTTACAAGGCGATTTTCGTGAACACCGTCTCAGCCTCGAGAAACTCGGGGCTGATGTCTCTGAAGTCAGGCTACCAGAACACTTGGACGGTTTGTCCGGGTTGATCATCCCGGGCGGTGAATCTACCGCTATTGGAAAACTGATGGTTGCTTATGGTTTGCTGGAATCCATTCGTGAATTTGGGCAAAAAAAGGCGATCTGGGGCACCTGTGCAGGTGCCATTCTGCTTGCCAGAAACGTTGGCAGTCAGCAACCTCTTCTCAACCTCATGGATATTACCATTCAACGCAATGCCTTCGGACGCCAGATTGATTCATTTGAAATCGACCTTCCTGTGCCTTTTCTCAACCCAAGCCAGCCGGATTATCATCTGACGTTCATCCGGGGACCGATTATCACCGAAGTTAATGGAGAAGCGCGACCGTTATTGAGTTTACCTGATGGCAGGATCATTGCCGCACGGCAAGGCAAACTGTTGGCAACCTCTTTCCATCCAGAACTCACCAACGATTTACGTTTCCACCGCTATTTTATGGAGCTTGCATTATCGGAATTCGAAAATTAGGTTCTTTCGACCTTTATAAAATCAGCCGGACTGGCGCTGTTTTGCAGAGCCTGGATTCTGTGCGCTATTTCACACGCGGTGAACCCCTCAACCTGCGCAATGTCATGCAACGGGTTGCGCCATTGGTCGAACAGGAAGCGGTTATCTGGGAGGGGGAAGAGGGCGAAACCTGTTATGCTCAAATCGAAAAGAGACAAACCCGCCAATACGCGCAAATGTGTTACCTTGGCTGCCAGGAAGAGCCGGCCCCGATTGATATTTGCCGTCTGCTCGAGCATCTTGTAAAAAGTGCTGGCACCTGGAAAGCTTGGGGTGTTTTGGCAGACTTGCCAGAGTCCTCTCCACTTTTTGAAGGTTTTCGAAAAGCCGGATTCTCAATCTGGGCAAGACAAAATATTTATCAATTGAAATCAATTAGTTTCGATGATGGTAAAGATTCAATTCGATGGCGTTTGTGGACTTCGGAAGATATCAACTTCATGAACACCCTATATAAGGAAGTTGTGCCAGGCGCAGCGCAGTGCATTGAGCCGATGACCCGCAAATCAGCGCTTGGTTTGGTTGCATATCAGCCTGACGGATGCCTGGCGGCGTATGCTGACCTTGAATACGGACCAAAGGGAATCTGGGTTCAAGTTATCAGTAGCTCGGAAATGAGCTCCGCGGACCTACTGAAGGCACTGCCCGCCGCGATTCCAGAGTTGGCCGGCAGACCGGTTTTCCTATGCGTGCGCTCTTACCAATCCTGGTTGGATGTTGCCATGGAAGAGGTTGGATTTTCAAGTAGCGAAGCCCAGATATTATTGGTGAAACACTTGGTTTTAAGAAAGTCACTTGAACGCAACGCAGTAAAGCAATTATTTGAAAACAGTACGATGGAAGGTTCCCTTCCCATAACACAGTTAAAATGAAATCTACCTTAGGGGGAGTTATGACCGAAAAGAAATCCAGAAAACTGTTTGACACGATCTCGCCGTACTACAATCGCTTTTATGACCGTCAACGTCAGAACTACGCCAGGATTTTTAAGCTAACGAACCATTGCAATCTTTCCCATTTCTCTTCCATATTAGATGTCGGTTGTGGAACGGGTGCTATGGCATCCGTTTTTTTTGAAATGGGCTTGAAAACCTATGCGGTCGATCATTCCATAGGAATGTTACGAGTAGCGAAAAACCGGAGAGAAAATGCGAGTATTCGCCTTAGCCAGGGAAGCACAGCAGGTGGGCTGCCCTTTCCTGAGACTTGTTTCGATGTGGTTATGGCATCGTTTGTTGCTCATGGGATGACCGCAGACCAGCGGTTGATCCTCTATTCTGAAATGAAGCGAGTTGGCAAGCACCTGGTAATCTTACATGATTACAATGGAGTAAAGTCATTGGGAACAAGTATTGCTGAGTTTGCTGAAGGCGGAGATTATTTTAATTTCATCCGTGTAGTAAAGAGTGAATTGATGGACTTTTTCAGTAATCTTGAGGTAGTTGAAACCGATAAACGCAGTTGTTGTTATATCTGTAATATTGGGTAAAATCAGTAAGTTATTAACTATATAAGTGCTGATGAACCTGAAGAGTGAGACAATATTTCATTAATCCTTGCCGTAGCAACCCACGATGTCACCAACCTGAGCCAGATCGAAGGAGATCTCCCCGGTAAGAACCCGAAAAGTTCCGATTAATAATCTATTAGAAACACTACAAGCTAAGGAAATTAGCACTGGTATAAGTTAAAATCAAGGCATACAATAGTGAGTATGAATTTTATGACACAAACAAAATATATAACTGATGATCTAGCGGCAATGCTGAAAGTATTTCCAGAAGAAATTGCGAAGGCTGTTGTCGAGGCAGATCATTTTGACGATTTATTGGAAGTGGTACTCGACCTGGGCCGCATTCCCACTGCGCGTTTTGTTGACGGCGAAGTGGAATTGCTTGATCGAATGGTTACCCATGACGACATCGACTATGTGGTCAACCGCATTGGCGACTTTGACGCAGACAATCGGGCTGGCATGGAGAGCACGCTTCACCGTATTTCAGCGATTCGCAACCGCAGAGGCAGCGTTGTTGGTCTGACCTGCCGGGTGGGTCGTGCTGTCTACGGTACGATCAACATCATTGAAGATCTGATCGACTCGGGTGAGAGCATCCTTATTTTGGGTAAGCCTGGTGTTGGAAAGACAACCATGCTGCGTGAAGCTGCCCGAATTTTGGCAGAAAAAAAGCGCGTGGTCATCGTTGATACTTCCAACGAAATAGGCGGAGATGGCGACGTCCCTCATCCGGCGGTAGGCAAAGCCAGGCGTATGCAAGTGCCTAAGCCCTCCTTACAACATGAGGTGATGATCGAAGCGGTTGAAAACCACAACCCCGAAGTGATCGTCATTGACGAGATTGGGCGTGAGTTGGAAGCCTTGGCTGCCCGTACGATCGCAGAACGAGGAGTCCAGCTGATCGGCACGGCGCATGGCAATGCCCTGGATAACCTGCTGGTCAACCCAACCCTTTCCGATCTGATTGGCGGGGTTTCTTCTGTTACACTTTCAGATGATGAAGCGAGACGGAGAGGGACGCAAAAAACGGTTTTAGAACGCAGGTCTCCGCCCACTTTTACCATTTTGGTCGAAATCCAGGATCGTAAACGAGTGAAAGTACATTGTGATGTAGGTGCAGCAGTAGATTCGATTTTGCGAGGTTATCCAATGCTTCCGGAAGATCGTTTCCGGGATGAAGATGGCACAGTCCGCATCATTAAGCAAACCAAGCCAAACATGCCAACCGTCTCACAGTCGATGCGCAGGAACAACGGCATGGAGAGAAGCCCCTTCGATCGAGGGAGCAGCCAGGCTGTAACCCCGAGGCAGCCAACCTACGCTCAAAACAAGCATACTGAGCGATTTGAGGATATTCTGAGCGATGGTGATTACGAAAACCCAAGCCTGGACGGACTGGAAGGAGAAAAGAAAATTTTCGCCTTCGGAGTCGCACGAAACCGGCTCTTACAATCCATTAAAAGTTTGGGTGTCCCCGCTATAGTGGTTAAAGACCTGGCAGAAGCAGACATTTTGCTCACACAGCGGCGTTACTATCGTGATCGGCTGCAGCCAATTGTTGAAGCCGAAGACCGAGGCATGCCAATTTTTGTAGTGAAATCCAACACAGTTGATCAAATTGAACAGTTCCTGGCTGATTCTTTTCAGGAGCGCCAGGCACCAGTCAGACGGACCCTGGTTGAAGAAGCTGTCCGCCATGCTGAGCAAGCTATCATGATGATCCAGGCAGGAGAAAAATTCATCAACCTTCCGCCAATGCCATCTCCGGTCCGACGAGAGCAGCATGATTTGGCAAAGAGAGCGCACCTGGTTTCCCGATCTTTCGGGAAAGATCCAAACCGATATGTGCGTATCTACAGGGATTAAGTATGTTCATAACCTTTGAAGGACCCGAAGGAAGCGGAAAGAGCACGCAATTACCCAGGTTAGCCCAATTTTTGGAGGACTCAAGTTTGCAGGTCGTGAAAACCCGCGAACCAGGCGGTACAAAGATCGGCGATCAGATCCGCGAGGTCCTGGTCAGGATGGACAACACCGAATTGCACCCTCGGACAGAAATCCTGTTATTTCTTGCTGCCAGGGCTCAACTGGTGGAAGAGTTGATCATCCCCAGCCTGCAGCAAGGCAAGATCATTCTGTGTGATCGTTATGGTGATTCGACCCTGGCATATCAGGGTTACGGTCACGGGCTGGACCTGGAAACGTTAAGAGCGATGCTCCAATTTGCCACCGGCGGTTTGAAACCAGACCTGACGATTTTGCTCGATGTCGATGTTTTGACCGGGTTGAAAAGGAAAAAGATCAAGGAGGAATGGAACCGCCTTGATGCTTTTGAGTTATCATTCCATGAACGCGTTCGGGCAGGCTACAAAATCCTTGCCGAACAGGAACCCGAGCGTTGGAAGATTGTTGATGCCACGCAGGATCCTGATCAGGTGCAGATGGAAATCAGAGCGCTTGTGTTGGATGCGATAAACAATAAATGAATCTGAGAAAGCAACGGGACGCAAAGCCCTGTTGATTGAAAGGAATTTCAGTATGAAAAATGCAAGAAAGTATCTGTGGATCGTAATGATCTTTATGTTGGCACTGGGTGCCTGTCAAATCCAGGAAGTAACCCCTCCGGCAACCGAGACCCAGGAAGTTCTGGAGACCGAACCTGTCACTCCTGAAACAACCGAGATAGTCCCCGTGGTTCCCACTGAGGAGCTACCCCTGTTAGGCGAAGATGGAAATATGAGTTGTTCTCTGGTAGGTCCACTTTTCGCAGAATTGACCGAAGAACAAAAAGCTCAACTTGCGATCTTCCCTGAAATTAGCGATGAAGACTGGATAAAAGGCCCGGAAGATGCTTTGCTGACAATTGTTGAATATACAGATTTCTTCTGCCCCTATTGTTCAATGGCGTTCTCTGAGCTGAACACACTGATGGAAAAATATCCAGATGATGTTCGGCTTGTATATCGTCCTCTGCCGCTTGACTCCCTCCATCCGAATGCTCCCCTGGCAGCCTATGCAGCCGAAGCAGCTGGTATGCAGGGAAAGTTCTGGGAGATGTATGACGCAATTTTCTCGAACCAGGAAACCTTATCCGCATTTACGACCGAGCAAGTTACGGACTGGTTGAAGACGACTGCTGAGGAGATTGGACTGGATGCAGATCAATTTGCTGCTGACATTGCCAGTGAAGACGTGATCAATAAGATCACAACAACCCAGCAAGCTATGTTTGCTGCCGGTGTCAGCTCGACCCCGACAATTCTCGTTAATGGGCGCCCGGTAGGAAATTGGACATCTGCTTACCTGAGCAACTTTATCGAGGTGATGAAAGCGGAAAAAGACATGATTACAGAGTGTCCTCCTTTCGTTATCGACCAGGATAAAGAATATACTGCTACGATCACTACTGAAAAGGGTGACCTCGTGCTTGAACTGTACCCTGACGCAGCTCCCCTGGCAGTAAACTCTTTTGTTTACTTAGCCAGCGAAGGTTTTTATGATGGTGTGACATTCCACCGTGTTTATCACAACTTCATGGCGCAGACTGGTGACCCAACTGGTACTGGTTGGAGTGGTGCAGGTTATCAATATCGTGAAGAAATTGTGCCTGAGTTAACTTATGACGAAGGCTACATGGTTGGTGTGGCCCGTGGTCAGGCAGAAGGCACCAGTGGAAGCCAATTCTTCATCACTTATGTACCCTATCCTTCTCTCAACAATGGTTATACTATTTTTGGAAAACTGATTGAAGGCATGGATGTATTGGGACAAATCACCGAACGTGATGCGGATAACAATCCTGATGCTCCAGCAGGTGACAAGATCATTAGCATCACGATTACAGAAAAATAGTGTCTGAAGAAACTGCTGAGCCTTCGTTTTTGAATCGAACCAGCCCACGCTGGATGCACTGGATAAACCTTGTCGGGAACATCCTTGTCGTCCTCGGGGCTGGATCGCTCCTCCTTTTTTTGCTGAAATGGCAACCTGAGACAGGCTCTACTTCAATCTTTGGTCAACTTTCATACCGTACGATATTCCTCTGGGCATATACGTGCGGTTTTATTGCTCTGATGGCTCTGATTGGCGCTGTGGACAGCATCCTGAGGCTGAGTGGAAGAGCAAAACATCCGAAACGGAAACAAGCAGGATGGCTGCGATTCAGTATTTTGTTGTTTCCATTCATCCTCTGGGCTGTCGATGCCTGGAAGTACTCCATCATCTTACCCCCCTGGATCTTTTCGATCCTCGTCTTCCTGGGTGTTCTGATTCCGGCAGTATGGCTGCTGCGAATGGCTACTGGACAATTGTGGGGTCAGCATAAGGGTCGCGATGCCTCAGTAATAAGTTTTTCGAGCGTCGTTACCATGCCGTTAATCATGCTGATGCAGTTGCTGCTTTTACTCATCACAATTTTGGTGCTGGCAGGGTTTAATCCGATTGGCTTCTTCAAAATTCCCGAAACCCTGAGCGAGATTGAGGAACTATTAAATTCACCACTGTTCATCTTGGGTTTGACTGTTTTTGTAGCAGTGATTGCACCGCTCGTAGAAGAACTTCTCAAGACATTGACTGTCTGGTCACTGCAAGGTTTGGATATCAGCGACGGTGAAGGTTATATTGCTGGGATGATGAGCGGAGCGGCTTTTGCGCTGGTTGAAGGAATGCTCTATGCAGCACAAACTGCAATGGCTCCCGGAAATGATTGGCTCTACTTCTTGCTTGGTCGCTTTGGCGGAACATTAATTCACATTTTCAATGGTGGTCTTATTGGCTGGGCATTAACAAAAAACTGGCGGGATCGAAAATTTGCCCGCCTTCTGGTCATCTATCTGCTGACATTCATTATCCACGGTTTATGGAACTTTGCTGTAGTCCAGACACAGTTGATCCCCAGCTTAAAAGGGGAAGAGATTAACATGGTATTATCCGGCAGCGTTATAGGATTTTTAGCGGTGCTGGTTGCTGGTGGTTTTTTCATTTTTGCGCGCTATGTTGTAAAGAACGCAAAAACCCAGCAGGCAATTATCAATGGAGAAAAGAATGCCACCTGATACCTTTGGTGCCCGTGAACGAGCATTAAACGTCTTACGTTCCATAGCCAGGATCGTTGCAGATGTTGAAGTAGTTGGTAGTGAAAACGTTCCCGATCAAGGGGCTTATGTTCTGACAACCAGCCATATCAGCCGGTTGGACACACCATTATTAATGCTTTCGACTTCCCGTAAAGATATTATTGGTATGGTCGCAACCGATTATCAAAACTCTCCTTTTGGTGGGATTCTGAAAAAACTGGGTGTCATCTGGATCAATCGGGAAGGGTATGACTTTGAGGCATTCAGAGATGCTTCTGCTTTTCTGAAAAAGGGCGGAATCGTAGGATTGGCACCAGAAGGCAGGCGATCGAAAGATAGTCAGCTGTTGGAAGGCAAGCCGGGTGCGGTACTGTTGGCAATGAAGAATAAGGTGGCGGTCATACCAGCAGCAGTTCTTGGGTCAGCAGATATGGCGAAGAGCTTTCTAAAGTTAAAGAAAATGCAGGTTAAAGTGATTTTTGGTAAACCTTTTGAATTGCCCCAACCAGAAGAGGGTCAGAACGAAAAGGAAATTCTCGAGTTAGGGGTGACCGAGATGATGTGCCAGATTGCAGCGCTTTTACCCGAGGAACGTAGAGGCTATTACCGTGATCATCCCAGACTAAAGGTATTATTAGCTCAACAATCAAACTCAATTTAAAATAAAGAGGAACAACAATGATTCCCATTCGCGATGAAATTAAAACTCACCGTACTCCAATCGTCAACTATGCCCTGGTTGTGATCAATGTGCTGGTTTTCTTATGGATGTTCCTAAACAGCGGTAATCTTGAAAGTATCTATTACGAATACGCCTTGATTCCATCGAATTTCCTGAACGGGATCGATTTGGGAGATGTTAAGGATGTTTTCACCAGCATGTTCATGCATGGGGGCTGGATGCACTTGATTGGCAACATGCTGTACCTGTGGATTTTCGGCGATAATATTGAAGACCGTCTGGGTCATATCGGCTACCTGATCTTCTACCTGGCTGGTGGAATTGCTGCGGCGTTGTTGCAGACCTTGATCAGCCCAGGTTCACAAATCCCAATGGTGGGAGCCAGCGGCGCGATTGCCGGGGTGTTGGGCGCTTACCTTGTGATGTATCCTAACAGTCGGGTCTACACGTTTATCCCAATTGGCTTTTATGCCCGCGTGCGCTTGATGCCTGCTGTTGTCGTCCTGGGGATGTGGTTTATCCTGCAATTGATTAGCGGTGTTGGTTCACTGGGCGCGTTAGACCAGGGTGGCACAGCTTACTTTGCCCATATTGGTGGTTTTATTTTCGGGTTGATTGTGGGCTGGATGTTTAAGAGACGTGGTCGGGAACCTCAGCCAGCTCCACCGAGCTGGGCTTGATTTATGTCAAATCATAGTATAATATGGCGAAAGCGTTTAGATGGTTGCCACCTTCGAAGCGCATTTTATATTTATCCCTATGGGGAAGAATCATAGAAATAAGGAAACAGAAATGCCAAGTTCATACCTGACACGTGAGGGTTATGAAAAATCCGAACAAGAATTAGTTTATTTGCGCACCGTTAAACGCAAGGAAGTTGCTCAGCGGTTGCAAGACGCCATGGAAGATGGTGAATTGATCGAAAACGCTGAATTTGAAGCCGCGAAAAACGAGCAATCTTTTGTCGAAGGGCGCATCAAGGATCTCGAGATTTTACTTGCCAACGCTCACATAATCGGTGAGGATGATAATCCCCAGGGTATTGTAAAGGTAGGCTCGAAAGTGACCATACTTGAAGAAGGCAATGAGCCGGAAACGTATATGATTGTTGGTCCAGCTGAAGCAAACCCCCGTGAAAAAAGGATTTCAAATGAATCCCCCATCGGTCATGCTTTGATCAATCATAAGGCTGGCGAGAAGATCAAGGTAGAAACGCCTGGTGGCGCTTTCGATGTTGAGATCTTGAAGATCAATTAAAAGAAACCAACTGAATGCCCCACCCAACCAGGTGGGGCATTTTTAATGTAAAGGACATACTATGCTAAGAGACGACTTTTCTGAATTAGAAGAACAACGGTTGAACAAACTGGAAAAATTGCGTGAACAGGGCATCGAGCCTTACCCAACCCGTTCGCACAAGAGCCACAGCAACGCGGATGCCATCGCTGCCTTCGAGAAAGCCGAAGCTAAAGGTACAACCGAAGGTGTGGATGTAATTCTGGCCGGTCGTTTGCGAGCTATCAGAAATATGGGCAAGTTAAGCTTTGCTCACATTGAAGATATGAGCGGCAAAGTTCAGCTTTTGCTTCGGGTAAACGAACTTGGTGAAGAAAAACTGGATGAATTTGTCCGATTTTATGATTTGGGTGATTTTATCGAAGCCAGTGGAACGATGTTCCGCACCCGTCGAGGGGAAGTGACCCTGCAAGTGGCAGATTTTCGTATGTTGGCAAAGACACTTTTGCAGTTGCCTGCTGACAAGGATGAGGTTGTGGATGGCGAAGTAGTGCGGCATGCTCAGTTGAGCGACCCAGAGACACGCTATCGTCAGCGCTATGTGGACCTGGCAGTTAACCCGGATGTGCGTGAAATTTTCAAAATGCGCGCTCAAACTATTAAGGCTTTACGGGAATTTCTGGATGAGCGGGGCTTCCTTGAAGTCGAAACTCCCATCCTGCAGCCGATTTATGGTGGCGCAGCGGCCAAACCCTTTACCACCTATCACAACCAGCTGCACCAACAGCTTTTCCTGCGCATCAGTTTTGAGCTCTACCTCAAACGATTGCTGGTGGGCGGTTTGGATCGGGTTTACGAAATTGGGCGTGACTTTAGGAACGAAGGTGTGTCATTCAAACACAACCCGGAATTCACACAACTCGAATTTTATATGGCGTATGCCGATTACATGAAGATCATGGAAATGACTGAGCAGATGGTGGCTCAGGTTGCCCAAAAAGTATTGGGAAGCATGAAAATTCAATTCGATGGAACGGAAATTGACCTGACCCCACCCTGGAATCGGCTGCAGATTCGCCAGGGATTGATTGATCAGGCGGGCATTGATATCCAGCAATATCCGGATGCAGAATCGTTGGCAGCAGTGATGAGAGAGAAGAAAATCGATTTCAAACCTGGTGTCTCGAGAGGCAAACTGATCAATACTCTGCTTGAAACCTACCTGGAGCCCATCATGATCCAACCTACCTTCCTCTATGACTACCCACGGGATATTTCTCCCCTGGCAAAAGCCAAATTGGATGATCCGACGACCGTGGAACGTTTTGAGGGTTACATTGGCGGGATGGAATTATGCAATGCCTTCACTGAGCTGAATGATCCTTTAGACCAGGAACAGCGCTTTTTGGATATGGGACTTACCTATAACGAAGACGAAGAAGAACGTAACCCCATGGATGAGGATTACCTGGAAGCCATGGCTTATGGCATGCCTCCCAACGGTGGGCTGGGTCTGGGCGTTGACCGGTTTGTGATGCTGCTTTCCGGCCAACATACTTTGCGTGAAGTGATTTTGTTTCCACATCTACGTGATACAGATCAGGATAATAAAAAAGAATGAATTTTTAAGAGATAAAATTGAGATCAGGAGTGCCTGTTTTTTACTGGCTCAGGACTTGCAACATCTATGATTATGGAAGAGTCACTTCTGATCGAAAAAGCTGCCGATGGCGATCTGGACGCTTTTAACCAGTTAGTTCTTACCTACCAGGAACTTGCATATAACCTTGCCTACCGAATCATGGCTGATGAAGCCGCTGCGGCTGATGCCACCCAGGATGCGGTAATTTCCATGTATCGAAAACTGAACAATTACCGGGGAGGGTCGTTTAAAGCCTGGTTTTTACGGATCGTCACTAATGCTTGTTATGACGAACTGCGTAAACAAAAACGCCGTCCAACCATCACACTCGAACCGGAAACCGAAGAGGGTGATCTGATGGAGTCTCCCGAATGGATCGCCGACAAGTCACCAGGGCTGGAAGAAACGATGATGAATACCCAGCTCGAGAAAGCAATCCAGGATTGTCTCAACAACCTCAACGAAAAACACCGTGCTGTAATAATCATGGTGGATGTCTCAGGAGAGGATTACGAAACTGTTGCAGAGGTTATTCAAAGTCCGGTGGGGACAGTAAAGAGCCGTCTGAGCCGGGCACGGTTGAAGATGCAGGAATGTTTGCAAAACGCAAAGGAACTTTTACCTGATCAATTTCGTCTCAATTCTGAGGAAGATGATGATTAGGAAAGAAAATGTTAACTCCAGAGACCTGGAACTATTGAACGTTGCGCTCGACCATGCACTGACACCCCAGGAGCAAATCGAGTTCAACAAACGATTAAGCGAATGCCCCTACCTGACGACTCTCTATCAACAACAGAGGCACCTTAAAAGTACAATAGGTCAATTACCTTGCCGCAAAGTTCCTCATAATTTCACACTGACCCGGGCAGAAGCCCGAAAAGCAAAACGAGCCGGTTTTCTGCAACCCATGTTTGGCTGGGCAAGCGCTATCTCTGCCTTGCTGGTTGCGGTAATTTTTGGTAGTGAATTTATCTTCCGCAATGTTTCGTTGACCGCGCCTATGCCTGCGGATAGCCCCCAAGTGTTTTCACTGGAGCAAGGAACAGAATCTGCTATCGCTCCTGAAGAAGCCACAAGTATGTTAGCCGCGGCTCCCGAGCCGGTCTACCTGCTGAATTGGGGCTATGGAGCAACGGGGCTGGGCGGGATTGGTGGAAAGGGCGGCGGAGGCGACGCTGCTGCCAGCAATGGTGTGAGCGTGAATATTTACATCAGCCCTGATGTATATATTTCTGATGATTTAGCATTAGAAGGAGCAGGTTCAGGTGCAGGTGCTGGAGGGATCACTGAAGATATTCCAATGGACATGATTGCTGGTGCAATTCCGGAGGAAGAAATTGACGAACGGGAAGTTCCTGAGCAAGAAACGATTCCAGAAGAGAGTTTAATGGCAACGCCATTGCCCATGAAGCGTGAAGCACCCAGGATTTATGGTATTGACTCTGAGAAAGTCGGCTCCGTTTTGAAGATGACACCAGATTCAAGTGAGACTCAAGCTGAGCAACCCTCAGAAGCCCAAGCACGCACGGCAAAAGAAGATGCAACTAGATCGATAGTTTCGACACAGATTCGCTTTGCTCTTTTGGCTGCTGCATTGGTCTTCGGTTTGATCTGGTTGGTTTTGAAGATCAAGCACTAAGCATTCGGAATCAATGGATTTTTAGAAACACTCTCACTTCAATAATATAAAAAGTAACAACCCCAGGTAATCTGCCTGGGGTTGTTTTTATTATTGACTGTTGCCAATTACTTACGCTTGGTAACGTTTGCTTTACGAAGGATTGTATTTAGAGCAAGCCCTAACCCCAATGTTACCATTCCCGTGAGGATAAATCCGGGGCCAAAAAAGCTGTCATCTCGACCTGTATTTGGCACCGAGAAGGTAGCGGACGCGATGGGTTCAGTGGGCACAATTGTTCCGGTAGGTTCGGGAGTACTGACCGTTCCCGTAGGATCAGGAATGCTAACCGTTGCCGTTGGAAAAGGCGTGGTTCCTGTTGACACAGGATCAGGTGTGATGGTCAGCCTGGTCGGCTCAGGAGTGCTGGTTGGCGTCTCTGTCGGCGGAACAGGGGTATTGGTGGGTGTATTGACCGGAGTCTCCGTAGGTGGAACTGCTGTATTGGTGGGTGTGTTAATTGGTGTCTCTGTAGGAGAAACAGGGGTGTTTGTAGGTGTGTTCGTGGGCGTACTGGTAGGCGGAACTGGTGTGTTGGTGGGTGTGTTCGTGGG
>JBCFBG010000027.1:0-12983 GCA_038562515.1 Anaerolineaceae bacterium | reverse complement strand
ATGCCAGCAGCAATATCCACGCGGTAGACTTGTTCGGGTGTATACAAGAAAAAGCTGGGATTCTTTTCATAAAATTGCTGGCTCTTGTACCAAACCAAATTGCTGAACATCAACCCGTTGTCAAAATTGTGCCCATATATGATCGTGTTGCGATCGCTGAAATCGGTTTTATTGCGAAAATCAAAAAAGATCGACCCCATAGCCTTGTAGGAATGGTCAATGTCGTGAGTAAGGTAATATTCGTTGTCCGGTGCTTTCAAGATGGGATGATCTACACGGATGGCTTCGTTATGGATCCAGGCTTGGACATCCTGGTTCAGACTTTGCCAGGCAGGAAAGTCAATTTCAACAAGTTCCAAGGCATGCTGCAATTCTGCGGCATGTGGGTTGGGCGTGGGTGTTGGAACAAAGGTGGCTGTCGGTGGAAGCAACTTGTGGGCAGGCTGGCTGGACTGACTGGTTGGGGTAGGGTTTGGGGTTGCGCTTGGAAGAGCCGTAGGGTTCTGGTAATAATTTGCCAAAAGCGCGTCAATTTTATCCGCCTGTTGGGTCATCTCGAACAGCGTGCGGGTTTCTTCTTCGACGTATTCCAACCCGAAACTGACCGTCAGAACGGCTGAGAGCAAAAAAAGGACGCTCAATACTGCAACCAATACTTTCTGTTTCAATTCCATTTGAGATGAATAGTAGCCTTTTTGCTGTGCCAATGTCAAGCCAGAACGAAGAAGAGTCTATACAAAAAAGAAGCAGACAACCTTGTCTGCTTCTTTACCGATGGTTTGACCCTTGGAAGATATCTGTGAAAGGATCTAGGAGCCAACCGCTTCGCGCAATGCGTCGGCTTTGTCGGTTTTTTCCCAGTTCAGGTCAAGGTCATCGCGACCGAAGTGACCGTAGCTGGCAAGTTGACGATAGATCGGGCGCAGAAGATCAAGATCGCGGATGATGGCCCGGGGGCGCAGGTCAAAAACCTGGCTGATCGCTTCGGCAATCTTTTCATCATCAACTGTGCCAGTTCCGAAGGTTTCGACGTTGATACTGAGGGGTTCAGGGACACCAATGGCATACGCAAGCTGAACTTCGCAGCGTGAGGCTAAGCCAGCGGCAACAACATTCTTGGCGACCCAGCGGGCAGCGTAGGCAGCAGAGCGATCGACTTTTGTCGGGTCTTTACCACTGAAAGCACCGCCGCCATGACGACCCATGCCGCCGTAGGTGTCGACGATGATCTTGCGACCGGTCAGACCGGCATCGCCCATGGGTCCACCGATTACAAAACGGCCAGTGGGGTTGACATAGATCTTGGTTTCGTCGTCTATCAGTTCGCATGGGATGACAGGTTTGATGACATGTTCGATCACATCGGCGCGGATGCGCTCGTTGCTTAACTCAACGCCTTCAAATTTATCAGCGTGTTGACTGGAGATGACGATAGTGTGGATGCGGACTGGTTTACCGTAGTGATACTCAACTGTCACCTGGCTCTTACCATCGGGGTACATCCAACCGAGAATGCAGTTTTTCCGGACTTCAGCCATTCTGCGGGTGAGTTTGTGTGCGTAAAAGATGGGCATGGGCATAAGGGTTTCGGTTTCGTCGCAGGCGTAACCAAACATCAAGCCCTGATCACCAGCACCACCGGCAGCAATATATTCCTCAGAATATGTGGAGACTTCAGCATGACCGTTCCGGTCTACGCCCTGGGCAATATCGGGGGATTGATTGGCAAGTGCCACTAAAACACCACAGGTTGTGCCGTCGAAGCCTTTTTTACCGCGATCGTATCCGATATTGTTGACGACCTCGCGCACAAGCGCGTCGATATCGACATAGGTCTTGGTAGTAACTTCGCCATAGGTCAGTACGAAACCTGTTTTTATTGCGGTTTCGCAAGCGACACGGCTGGATGGATCTTCTTTGATCATGGCGTCCAGGATGGCATCGCTGATCTGGTCACAAATCTTATCGGGATGACCTTCGGTCACCGATTCGGAAGTGAACAGATATTTTGGTGATTTCATAAATGTAGTTGTCAAGTCAACCTCCTCAGGTTATTAAAAAATGCCCCTGCAAGTGAGGGGCATTCCGCGTGGTATGCATTAGCCTCTCATCTTCCAGATCTGTCTGCCGGAGTTGGCACCATACACTAGGTTGGTTGCCGAGGTTTCGTAGGGCCGGTCCCTCCACCTCTCTGGATAAGAGCGCCACAAGGGCTGTTATTAGCACATTTTATACCACAAGCATTTAGGAATTGCAAGGGTGATAAGTTGGATAACGAGGTGCTAATGAGAGAAAAGATGGCTCTCCCGAGAATAGGAAAGAGGCATCCTTTGATCAATGTAATATTTGAACTGAGATTCAACGACTGATTTATAAAGGAAAAAGTGGCTGGAAGGAATTTTCATTATCAAAAATTATGGATAAGGAGTTGAAACCTCTCCCTCCCCAAATCCTGTGATTGGATATGGGTTCCAGGTAGGGCTGGGGGTTGGGTAGTTATCTGGTGGGAAATGTGCAGGTCGGGGAGTGGCTGTAGGGACGATCACATCCATATCAGAGACAAAGGAAATCGCCAGCAGATCAAAATAAAGAAAGTTGTCTGGAATCGAAGTACTCAGCTCGACACGAGAGCCTACCACATGTTCAATCTTTAACCCGCCAACTTCCTTAGGGCTTGCGATTGTGAGCCAAAGGGTGTCTTGCCCAATTTTTGCTCGAAAAACAACAAAACCTTGCTCTGGGTTGTCGAGAAAATAACCGGCGTAGAGTACAGTTTCTTGCCCTTCTACGTTACCAATCCAGGCATTGATTATCTCCTGGTTTTTGGGGAAGTCGCTGGGATGTAAATCATCCGTGATGCCAGAAGTAACCGTTCCAGCTAATTCTTCACATCCCGCCAGGTCGGGATCAATGAAACAACCTAAAGCTTCCTTGGTGAGCGATATCCTTAGCTCTCCTGTTGCAGCAAAAGATAAGCTTTCATAAGCAGCTTGTTGAGTCTTCTTTTGATCAGGATCGTCAATCAAAGCAATTTGTTTAACCCAGTCCGAAAAATCCTGGTCACTTCCATAAGGCATCATATGTGCAGGAATCTCACGTTCCCCCGAAGCATTTATGTAGATAAAAGTAATGAGCAGGAATATTGTTATTAGTAAAAAATACCAGGATCTTTTTTTGTTTTTCATATCAGGGTGTTCCTTCATAATACTTCATGTCTGCAGCCCAAGACAATATGGGAGTCATTCTATATTCACCCACCACTTGATTACGAAATTGTTGGAAACCAAAATACATGGAATTATCCATCCCTTCACAAGCGTCTGGATTACCTGTTTCTTGCTTAATTTGCTCACATGCAGCTTTTTGGGTCATTGCACCTGAAAAAGTTAGCAAATCGGATGTGCTAAACGAGTAATAAGACCAAAGACCGATCCTCCACCATTGCAAAGCATAGTATCCGTAGTTCGTGCCTGGTCAGAAGACCAGGCACGAAAGAAATATCGGATTATTCTTCCATTGTCACCAAGGTGCCGACGGGTTCACCGTGAATGGCAGCCAGGAGGGCTCCGGGCTCCCACAAATTGAGTACCAGGATTGGCATGTCGTTATCCATACATAGTGAGATAGCAGTGCTGTCCATCACGTTGAGGCGCTGACTTATCGCCTCTATGTGGCTGAGATGATCATAGCGGACCGCATCCGGGTAGATTTTTGGGTCGCGATCGTAAACACCATCGACCTTGGTGGCTTTGATGACCACATCGGCACCAATTTCGGTGGCACGCAGAGCAGCAGCAGTATCTGTGGAAAAATAGGGGTTACCTGTTCCTCCGCCAAATATAACCACTCGCCCTTTTTCAAGGTGGCGGATGGCGCGGCGGCGGATATAGGGCTCAGCAACTGTGCGCATCTCGATTGCGGACATGACGCGGGTGGTCACATCGATCTTCTCAAGGGCGTCCATCAGTGCCAGGGCGTTGATCATTGTTGCGAGCATGCCCATATAGTCGGCAGTGGCGCGATCCATGCCGGTGTTTTCGCCGGTAGCACCTCGCCAGATGTTGCCTGCGCCAATAACGATTGCCACATCCACCCCTGTTTCAAAGACATTTTTGACCAACTGGGCAATATGACTGGCTTGCGCAGGCGCGATGCCGAACCCCCCCGGTTCAGCCAGAGCTTCACCGGAAAGTTTCAGCAGAATTCGATTGTACTTGTAAGCATGTTTTTCTTCGCTCATAGATCCTCCGATTTTTCTGTAACGTTGCAAAAAGAGAGCCAACTTTTGGTTGGCTCTGTAATGTTTAGGCTGCTTCTTCTTCGGTAGGAACTGGGGTGGTTTCACCCAAAACCCAGCGCACAAAGCGGCGGATAACGATTCGCTCGCCCAGAGCGGCGACTTTGTCATTGATCATGTCAGCAACAGTTTTGCTTTCGTCCCGAACGTATTTCTGATTGAGAAGAACGTGCTCGTCCATGAATTTCTTCATAAAGCCATCAACAATTTTGGGGACGATAGCTTCAGGTTTGCCTTCCTCGCGAACGCGCGCCGTTATAATTGCTTTTTCTTCCTCAATTAATTCGGCAGGAACGTCGGCTTCGGAGATGAACTTGGGAGAGGCTGCAGCAATTTGCAGGGCGATCTCGTGGGCAAGCTCTCTGAATGGTTCAGATTTGGCAACGAAGTCTGTCTCTGAGTTCACTTCAACCAAGACGACCAGGCGACCTTCGCTGTGGATGTAGACTTCCAAACGACCTTCGGAGGCTTCGCGATTGGCGCGTTTTTCAGCTTTTTTGAGGCCTTTTTCACGCAGCTCTTCAATAGCCCCGTCCATATCGCCATTCGATGCGCGCAGGGCAGTTCGGCAGTCCATAATGCCACAGCCGGTTTTTTCGCGCAGTTCTTTGATCATTTCAATAGTAATTTCCATATTATGTCCTTTCGGGCTTTTCTTTTTTATTCTTTGTCTTCGGTTTCAGTTACAGTTTCAGCTGCAGCGCCTTCGACGACTTCTTCGTCGATGGGTTTGTCAAAGACGATCTTGGCACGGGTGCTCTCGCCCAACAGATCTTCGTCATCGAGTTCTTCTTCGTCCTCAATCTTGCGGGAGATCAGAGAGCGGGTGGGAACAATTTCTTCTTCAACTTCATCGTCTTTGCGCATCATCTTGCCTTCGATGACAGCGTCAGCCATATGACCGATGAGTAATTTGATGGCGCGGATGGCGTCATCGTTGGAGGGGATGACATAATCAATGTCGGAGGGATTGCAGTTAGTATCAACCATGGCGATGACAGGGATGTCTTTGGTGACAGCTTCACGCACAGCGGTATCTTCACGTTCAATGTCCACAATGAAAAGTAAATTGGGCAGAGTCTGCATTTTGCGCACACCACTCAAACGGGTCTGGAGACGATTGATTTCGCGCTGGATGAGGAGACCTTCTTTTTTAGTCAGGCGGTTGATTTCGCCGGTCTCGAACATTTTCTCAAGGCGGGTCAGTTCGACGATACGCTGTTGAATGGTGACCCAGTTGGTGAGGGTGCCGCCCAGCCAGCGCTGGTTAACGTAGGGCATGCCACAACGTTCAGCTTCTGCCTGGATAGTTTCCTGCGCCTGGCGTTTGGTGCCGACGAAAAGAATGGAGCCGCCGTTAGCGACAGTGTCGCGGACTTTGTTGTAGGCGTCGTCAAGCAGTTTGACCGTTTGCTGCAAGTCAATGATGTGGATGCCGTTGCGCTCGGTAAAGATGTAGGGGCGCATCTTGGGATTCCACTTGTTGGTTCTGTGTCCGAAGTGGACACCACTCTCGAGGAGAGCTTTCATAGATACATTTGGCATGATAACTCCTTTGCGTTATGCCTCCGCCCGGTTTTGCGAACCTCCCAACCCTTGTGTGGGCACGCAGGAGGGTCTGACCCGAGGCGTGTGTAATAGTGTCCCTGGATAATTCCAGAGCGGTGAGTAGTATATCATGTTTTGCAGAGGCGCAAGGTAGGAAAACAACGATTGCTTCAAGGAAGAAGTCAAGGAAGGGCAGCTGATAGCTCAAGGTTTATTCCTGAAGATATAAAAGCCAGATTGGATCGTCGTCTCGTTTTTGCTATAACGGGTTATTTTATTCATTATTTCATTTTCTATCAGCGAGATTACATTTCCTTGGTAATTTGTGCTAAAAATGCTGATATTAAAATGATAGTATAATATAAAAATTCCGGTTATTCCCCGTAACAAGGAGGAAAAAATGAAAAAAATTATAGTTTTATTTCTTATGTTGGTTGCACTGGTTTTAATTGGCGTAAAACCTGTGCATGCTGCCGAAATACCGACTGGTGTTGAGGTTTACTTTCCAAATGAAGCGTTAGACTGCGGGGTATGGCCAGACGGACCAGTTCGCTCCGGAGGTTATGTTGTTAACACTGCCTACGTTACCTGTGCAACTGCACATCCTTGGATCAAGGTTGTTGCAGGTATACAAATGTCAGGTGGTCAAGAAATTAGTCAATCCAAAACTTGCTATGCTGCTTATAGCTGTTATGTCGACGTTAGTGTTCCTTATGTACCCAATAAGCTTTGGGCAGCGAGCGTATCAGGATATATTAATGGTTGGCAAGGTTATTACACCACTGGGTTTGTTCCAGCCCAAAATTAGAGGGTAAGTCTTCAATGTGATTCTGCTTAGTATAAAGGAGAAAAAATGAAAGCTAAACCAATCGGTTTGATTTTTCTAATCTTAGTGTTACTAATAGCTGGGTGCATTCAACCCATCGCAAACGAGCCTGATTTTCAAATTGAAGAAACAAAACAAGACTATATTGACTCTGCCGGGGAAATTCAGATGGAAGTTCGAAATGTGCGGGTTGAAGATGAAGAACTGATTCTCGATCTGACGATCTCCGGTTTACAGAATGTGGTCAGTGTAGAAGAAGATTTCACAAATCGGGTTTGTGATCCGCTAATAAGCCTTGATCCGGCTCGGTCTTTGACGAAATGGAAAGCCGAGGCAGACCTCAGCAATATCAGCGATTGGAGCAAAGCGATTGATATCAGTTACTTTTACAAATTAGAGCAACCGCTTGCTGCTCAGACAGAGGTCACAATGGATTGGACGATCGGTCCGTGCGGACCTTGTTTTATGGAACAAAACATTCCATGCGACGTTTTCCCCTTGGTGACCAATCACCGCTTCGACTTTGTGATTCCGGAAAGTTAGTTCCATAAAGTCGTAAATTCTAGAATTGGGAGTTAATATTCCCGATTCTGGTTAATTTCTTGAACTTCATCAGCTGTTGAATCGTGTTTTCTTGAATGGATTACTATGAATCTCAGACACCGTCCTTCTATGCACCCAGGCTCGCAAACACCTGTTGCGGCAGCATCCTTCGCATCTCAACCGGCACCCGTATTTTCTTCGCTTTTGCTTGATTACGTAGAATACAGCTCAAAAAGATTGCGTTTAGATATTGATCTTCACTCAAACGCACGCCTTTTGCACATGCCTCAAACCATTTATCCGGGATCATTGGCAAGCCGTTGATTTCGATCGCATATAATGCTCCATTAGCCATGATCATGTCCAGACGGGCATAATCAGACACTCCAGCGCTTGAAAAAGCCTGCTTTGCGAAACCAGATAGCTTTTCCCTCAGCACCTTGCCCTTTACAGGCACAGTTTGCGTGCGATGTTGTTCCTTGTCAGCTGTAGTAATGAGTCTCACGCGCTTTTTTTGTTTCAGCTGAATTTCAGTGGGCATCAGAATTTGATGCCTCCTACCGCCGATTAGCCCCACGGTGTATTCATGAAAATCAGCTGAACTATTCAGAAACTTTTCTACCATTACTTTTTCATATCGTTCCAGCAGTGAATGCGTTTTGTTTATAAAGCTTTCCTCATCAAAAACAACCGAACTGCTGTCCAGTCCGCGACTGTTGCCCTCCAAGTCGGGCTTGAGAATGTAAGGATAATCGGCTGCTTGTAAGGCGGTTTCAAGCCCCCTTTCTTGATCATTAATCTTGTTTATCACGAAAAAGCGCGGCGTACTAACTTGATCCTGAACCCATTGTTTCTTTAATGCACTTTTGGAGAGCACTAACTCAAGCGAATTTACCGTAGATCCTACCCGGCAAACTCCAAGTTGATCTAACAATGCATGAGCGTTAACCAACCCTCCATCTTCATCTGTTACAAAATAGTTGGCACAATAAACTATCTCTGGCTGCTCTCGAGCCAACAAATCCAGCAGCTTGTTTTTAGTTTCAATATCGTGATAACTTGCGTTAATTCCACCCTTCTTGAGAGTTTTGATCAATTTTAGAAACCTTAGCGCATCAGCCTGTTTGTTTCCAGGTTTACTGCGGTTAATGATTAGAGCCTTTACCATTAATCTCCTTCCGTTGTTATTATTTTTGTCAAAGTTGGTAACGAGGCCAGTCGAAATACTGTTGCTGCTGAGATTGAGCATTAAGTATCATTATCAAAATGAATCAGAAAACAACATTTACAGCAAGGAATGTACTTACGAGACAATCTTGCCAACAGTGGGGTCACAGAGTTCAATATCTCATACCTGCCCCAGTCGCATTTTACCACACGAGATTTTTGTCTTTATCGATTTTTTCTCAAGGTTAGTAGTGAGCCGTTGAAAATGATAATTCCTGAAGGCAGAGATTGTTTGAAAAAAAACCAGAAATCAAGAAGGCAATGTAATTGAGAATTCAAAGCAAAACGATCGAATTGGTCAAATGCAGTTGAAAGAACCAATCCAAACTCTACTCCAGAATCAGTTCCCACAAATGGACGTGGGTGGGTTCGGGCTCGTTGATATTTTCGACCCATATTTTGAGCTGGCTGACCTGGTAAGTTTCCCCAAAACTGATCGTGATGGGGCGAATTTGGTCGGAAGAAGGAAGTGTTTCAGCGAAGATAAGCTTTTGCCCACTTTTATCCAGGGTTATGGCGGCGCATAGACGGGTGGCAGGCGCGCCGACCATTGCGGTCACTTTTTGCAGCTCGATGGGTTGCGGAAATTCGATGCTGATTACCAACGGGTTGGCTTCAAACGTGCGCAATGGCGTGGCGTTATCGCCGTCGAAAATGTGGGCGATCGTGCCAAGGTCCAGACGGGAATAGGTTATGTTCACCTGCTGACCAAGCATGTCAAATTCGCTCACCTCAGGCTGGCGTCGCTGCTGTAAATCCACTTCAAAGATCTGCCTGGCTTGTGGGGAGTATGCCAGACGAAGGAAGGTAAAACCTTTATGTCCATCCGGCCATTCCTGGCTGTCGAGCACTTCAATTTGATCGAATTTGGGGTTCTGGACCAGCCAGCTGTACTCCTCTGGCGTGACTATGAATACCTGGTTGGGGTCAAGTTCCTGGTAATACAAGTCGAATTCGCGAATCGTCCCAATTTCAAGCGGCAGGGGGTCACCGAGGAAGTAGCGCATGATGATATCGGTGTTGTTTGCCCAGGCGGGGCTCAATTTCAATTTTGATTGTGGATTATCCTGGATGAACTCACTGATTTTCTGGCTCAACTGCTGCCCACCCCACTGCATACCATAGAGCCCATAGTCCGAATACCAAAGCGGTTCCTTCACGATCGCGTACCAGCCCATCCAAATCGAAAAAATAGCAATGGCAATCGCGGAGAAATATGCGGGAAGGTTTCTCAGAAGTTTTTTATTTCGTAGAAACTCGAGCGTTTGGTTCAATCCGAGGAAAATGAGCAGGCTAAAGGGCACAACCATCACTAAAACACGGGTTATGGCAATATCAGCAATTGCAGCCCCTAAGGGTGCAACAAACAAGGCAATCAGCGCCAGACGACAGGCGGGTTCCTTCCAGTTCTTGATGGATTGCCACAAACCTACCAGGAAGAAGGGCAGGAAAAACCAGGGTAGGTGCCCCAGACCTTTCATCTGGTGTCGGACCAGGTCAGTTTGGTTGGGAAAGAACCAGTAAAGGGGGTTGAGACCCTGCAGCCATTTGCCCAGGAAGATTCCCAGTTTGTTCAGGAGAGGAATGTCGCTGAGCCAATAAGAACGCAGCAGATGCAGGTGGTTGCTGAGTGCCTGTTGGTGGTTGAGTTGGAATAGGATATATGGCAAGGCAAGCAAGAGAAGTGTAACCAAGCCAAACAAAAGGCTCTTTGTATCGTGGAAGTGATAACGCCAGTCGACTATCAGCAGCACCAAACCGGTAGCTACGACCACCAATTGCAATGGAGCGTAAGAGTAGAAAGCGCAGGCTCCAAACAAGAGGGCTAAAAGAAGGTTTTTTCGGTTTTTCGAACGATATCGCAGGTAGAAGAAGAGGAACAGACTGTAAAAACTGACCCCCAACGAAGTTTCAAATGCCGTGCGGGAATGCAGGAACCAGGCTGGCAGTGCACTGATAAGCAGCGGCACCAACCACCAATGTTTGCTTCTAAGGAAATCTCGAGCCCACAACGAGACTGAAAGCGGAAATACCAGGCTGATCATTGCCGGCAAAGCGCGCGTGAGCCAGACAGAGCGCGGCAGCCAGGCGATCAGAACCTGCAGCCAGACGGAGAGTGAGAGATTGTATTGCTGTCCATTCTGAAAGTAGACCGGAAAAAGCTTGCCTTGAAAATCCCGAAAGCCATTGTTTATCAGGTCAAAAGCAGACATGGTCTGAATGGCTTCGTCCGAAAAAAAGTAAATCGGGAACTTATCGAGCGCGATCAGACGAGTGAGCAGGTAAAACGCCATGCCCAGCCAGAAGAGAACGTGGGCGGTTTTGGGTTTTGTTTCGGTTGAAGGCTGCTCTGGCATGGTTTGATTTTAATGGATAATTCGCGGAAAATCGAGATCGCGTCGCTTCGCTCGCGATGACGAATATCATTGTGGAAAGTTTTAAATTCGTAGGGCGGGCTTGGAAGCACCGTGACCTTGTGTTGCGTGAGCGTTGTGTGCTTCCAATCCGCCGATCAAACCATTGTTGATTAAAGCGGCGGATTGAGGACCGCAAAGTTATCTGGATTCACAGGTTAGCAGGTCCTCAATCTCGCCCTACAGATGGCAAAATAATGAGTGTGCGGTGATAAAAAAGCTCGTTATTGCGAGGAGCGCAGCCACGAAGCAATCTATGGGGCAAGATACTTGAATTGTCAAAAAGCGAGTCAGGCTTGGCGCAGCCAGAGCAGCAGGGCGGTGAGACCAAGACCGTCATTCATTTCCTGACGCTCTATTAATCCTTCAACTTCCTGACGGGTGAACCAGCGCACTTCACTGATCTCATCAGGGTCTGGCTGCCCGATTTGGTCGCCTGCCTTACAGAAAACAATTTGGAATTGCTTGTTGCTGCTGCCTTGCTGAGGGTAATACGAATAGACAAGGCGATGTTCTGTGGATTCAAACCCCGTTTCTTCCCGCACTTCACGCTGGGCACTTACCAAGGCGTCTTCTCCCGGGTCAATTCCGCCGGCTGGTATGCTCCAATTACAGGTATTGGAGGTATAACGAGGAACCCGGCACAGCACCACTTGCCCCTGCTCGTTTTCAACGACCATGCCAACCGCGGGACGTGGGTAATCCACGAAATGGAAGCGTTCGATAATTGCACCATTTGGCTGTTGAACGCGATCGATATGAAGACTCATGTAATCACTTTTGAAAATGGTTTCCCGCTCCAATCGTACCGGCAGATTGTTTTTATCGCTCATTTTTTCTTTTTACCAATGGTTAGTTACGCCACCAATTGGTGGATCTCGCTATCAAGCGTTTTCAATTCTTCGTGCAGCACTTGCAGCGTGGCACGATTGGTTTGAAGCCGGGCTTGTTCATTTTTTACATAATTGACGTAAGGCGAAATGTTTTCCTGCAGCCTTTCGACCGCGCTGTCGGCTTCCTTGGTAAATGTATTCGAAAGAGTTTCGTTGAGTGTGGTTCGCAGTTCTGCCATCTTGGTTTTAAATTCTTCTTTGGCTTGCTTGCGTTTGTAGGGGATCACAAAAAATCCGAGCACCGCCAGTGTGCCCGCAGTGACAATGCCGGTCACATCCAGCGCTTTGGTAGTCAGAACCGTGGCGACCATCGCCCCCACACCCAGCGCGCCAATACCGAAGAGGGCAGTCTGGGCAACCGATTCCTGCACATAGTCGCCCAATTGATCGGCTTCTTGCTTGCGGTCATAGCGGTTAACGATCAATTTGATGGTTTGGCTGACATTTTCGATCAGCTCCTGCCGGCGGGTGGATTGGGGCGATTTGCTTGCTGGCAGTTCCTGCTGGCTTTGAGCCTGGCGTCGTTCCAGCGCTCCCGCCACCTGGTACCAGGTGTTCAGGTCTTTATCGACCATCCAATCGATCATGCCGCGCACCTTGTTATCGATCGCGCTCGAGACATCTCCCTGCACTTCTTCCTGGAATTGCTCTTTGACACGATCTGCTTTAGCAAGGTTGAAGATGTTGGTCAGTTTCATCGTGCGGTCGAAAAAGTCGTGCCCGCGGTTTTCGAAATTGATCAGGATGTTTTCCACTTCTGCCAAACGGGGTGGAATTTCTTCCCGCAAGCCCTGTTCGTACTTTGCGATGGTGTTTTCAAGTTCAACCGTCAATGTGGAATCTTGCTGCATATCGGTGATTTGCAGGTCAATTACCTGCGAGGAGGTTCGTTCCAGGTTGGAAGCCACACCGATGGGGTTGCGAAGCTTGAGTTCAAGACGGGCTTTGTTGTCCAGCGTTTGGGTGATAAAGCGCTCCAGCGTTTCGATTCCGCTTGCCTGGCGCAGTTGGGAGGCTTCAGTTGGGTCGGCGGCTAGCGCTGCTTTTTGGGCTAATTTGGCAGAGACCAGGAAAAGCTCTGGTTTATAGCCCAAAATCATCTCGGCATTGCTGCTGACAAACTCGCGAACCTGCTCGACTGCCTCATCGCCTTCCAGGATATCAGCTTTATTGACAACCAGGCTCACCTTTTTACCCCAGGTGAGGATTTTTTCGAGGAACAGGCGTTCACTTTG
>JBCFBG010000026.1:14783-27248 GCA_038562515.1 Anaerolineaceae bacterium | reverse complement strand
CGCGGATTCGCCACCTTCAGCCAAAAGGAAGACGGTTTTGACCCCGAGAACTACCGTGGCAAAGTGATTGTCGCTACAGCCCATAAATCCAAAGGACTGGAGTGGGATAAGGTGTTCCTCAGTTCAGCGAATAATTATGACTATCCAGGGGGTGCTGAAGGTGAAGGCTATGCATCGGAAAAATGGTTTATTGCAGACAGGCGCAACCTCGAAGCAGAACTTTTCTATGACTTGGAAGCAATGCGGGTGGAGCACAAGGGTGGGATCATGTTGCGCTCTTACGAAAAACAAAACGCCCGTGATGATGTTTCCCGAGAACGCTTGCGTCTCTTTTATGTGGGTGTGACACGTGCAAAAAAATCACTCACCATCAGCTGGAACACGGGAATAATGAATAATCAACGCGCTTCATTGCCTTTTCAATACCTTTCAGGTTTGGTAAACGACCATGACTGACCTAATTTCCTCGGATTTCACCTTCACGCAGAGTAATATGCAGACTTTTAACTATTGCCGCAGGCGGTTCTACCTGCGTTACATCAGGAAGCTAATTTGGCCGGCTCAACTCGTGAATGATCCCCAATACATGCAAGACCGGGATGCAGGGGTTCGCTTTCACCAAATCGTACACCAACATTTTTTGGGATTGGACGCTGCCCTGCTTCGTAAAGTTGCTGAAGCTGACCCTGACCCGAGGTTATCCGCTTGGCTTGCTGTCTTTCTCACCAGCCAAATGCCCTTATTGGACGGAGAACTTTTCCCTGAAGCACTATTCAATACCTCAATCGCTAATCATCCTTTAGGCGCCAAGGTTGATCTGTTACAGATAAAGGCTGGAGTGGTCAAGATATTCGACTGGAAAACCTCCCGTCAATTACCCAACCTCGCCACCCTCAAAAAACAAGTCCAAAGCAAGGTCTATCCACTAGTTGTTTCTCGTGTATTCAGTGACAACGATCTTGATCACCTAACCATGGTCTATTGGGAAGCTAATTTCCCGGAACAGACGATAGAAATTACAAGTTCCCGGGTAGACTGGCAGAAGTACGAACGCGAAATCACAACATCGATAGAATTAATCCTCAGTCTGAAAGCAGAAGAGTTCATTCTTACGCCTGACGCACACAAGTGCGCCTGGTGTGAATACCGTTCTTATTGCCAAAGAGGAAAAGCAGCACTAAATTCTGAGGAACTTCACGAAGATCTGATAGATAATGAAATGAAAATCCCCACGGATTCTTTCGATTCATGGGGACCAGTGTAAACTTAAATAAAAAATGGGCAGAACAGGGCTCGAACCTGCGACCTCATCTGTGTAAAAGATGCGCTCTGACCAACTGAGCTATCCGCCCGGAAAGCCTATTATAAGCGAAAAATGAGAATAATACGATTCAAAACTAAAAATGATGAAGTCCAATTTGGCTGGATCTACCAGGAGAAAGTCGGTTTGATCCAGGGAGACCCTTTTGGCGAGTATCGCAGGTTTGAACCAACGATGTTGCTGTCGGATCTCGAGCTTTTGTTGCCCTGCCAACCGAGCAAGATCATTGCAGTCGGCAGGAATTATGCGGAACATGCGGCAGAGATGGATAACGAAGTACCAACTTATCCGATGATATTTATGAAGCCTCCTTCCGCTTTGATTACCAATGGCGAGCCAATTTTGCTTCCGGGGCAATCCAAGCGGGTTGAGCATGAAGCGGAGCTCACAATTGTGGTTGGCAAAGTATCTAAAAACCTGGCCCAAGAGAATGTCAAAGAGGCCATTTTCGGCTACACCATCGCCAACGACGTCACCGCGCGCGATCTGCAGAAAACTGACGGTCAGTGGACACGAGCCAAGGGTTTTGACACCTTCTGCCCTTTAGGCCCATGGATCGATACCGAATTTGACCCGAGCGACGCGATGATCAGTTGTCATGTCAACAATGCCCTCCGTCAAATGAGCTCGACCAAAGACATGGTGTTCAATCCTGAACAACTAATGATCTATATCAGTTCGATTATGACACTTTTACCCGGTGACCTGATCTTGACCGGTACTCCTGCTGGGGTTGGTCCTCTGATTGATGGCGACCTCGTGACTGTCCACATCGATGGTTTGGGGACTTTGGTTAACCCGGTCAGGAAAGCAAACTAATAGTCACCATGCCTTTTGCTTACTGCAATTTAAAGTTCAAAATCGACCATTGTGAAAACTTGAAAGAAAAACGCACAATTCTGGCGGCTTTACTTACCCGCTTAAAAAAGTATAATCTTTCGGTCATCGAAAAGTCGAACCAGGATAATCATCATCAGATCGACCTCGAGTTGACCCTGGTCAGGGCAACCAGAACCTTGCTTGAACAGGACCTGCAGTTGGTATCCGACCTGGTCGATCGGGTTTTTCCGAACTTGGATTTATATGTTTTTGAAAAAGAAATTTACCTATAGGATGTATTAGTGCCAAAAGATAACATTAGTTTAATTGAAAAAATTCTTTATTCAATCGAGAAACCAGGTCGCTATGTTGGTGGTGAACACAACCAGATCCGGAAAGACTGGGATTCAGTGGATGTGCGCTGGTGCCTGATTTTCCCTGATATTTACGATATTGGTCAAGCCAATCTTGGTTTGGCGATGCTTTACCAAATCCTGAATGGCGACGAAACCATTCTCGCAGAACGAAGTTTTGCTCCCTGGGTGGATATGGAAGCCGAATTGAGAAGGCATCAAATTCCCCTTTTTTCGCTTGAGAGCAAAAAGAGCCTGAGGGAATTTGATATCCTCGGTTTCACACTTCCCTATGAATCCATTTACACCAATGTTTTGAATATCCTCAATCTGGCTGGCATCCCTGCCCGTTCCGTAGACCGGGCGGAAGACGACCCGCTGATTTTGGGTGGAGGCCAAGCCTGTTTCAACCCTGAGCCGATGGCTGACTTCTTTGACGCGTTTGCTATAGGTGAAGGCGAGGAGGTTTCGCTGGAAATCTCACGGGTTTATCAAAACTGGAAGAATTCTAGCAGAAACAGAAGCGATCTCCTGCTCGATTTGGCGCAGGTGCCCGGCGTGTACGTTCCATCGCTCTACGAGGTTTCTTATCTTCCGGATGGAACCATTGCCAGTATCACCCCCAAACAAACCACTGTTCCAGAAAAAATCACCAAGCGGATCGTCGCAAGTCTGCCCCCTCATCCATCCAAATTCCTCGTCCCTAATGTTGAGATCATTCATGATCGCATGTCAATTGAAATCATGCGAGGCTGCACACGAGGTTGTCGTTTTTGCCATGCAGGAATGGTCAGCCGACCCGTTCGCCAGCGCAGTGTGGACGAGATTATTCCGGTGATTGACGAAGCCTTGGCATCGACCGGTTTTGAGGAAGTTGGGTTGCTCTCCCTTTCTTCCTCCGACCACACACAAATTCTCGATCTGACGAAGAAGGTTCAGGAAAAATATCACGACCGCAAGTTGGCTTTCAGCCTGCCGTCCCTCCGTATTGAATCATTTTCGATCCAGTTGATGGATGAACTGAAGGAGCTGAAACCTGGGGGTGGCTTCACGTTGGCACCCGAAGCTGCAACCGAACGGATGAGAGCTGTTATTAACAAACCTCTGGATGATAATGATTTCTACCAAACCGTCACGCAGATTTTTGAGAATGGTTGGAGATCGCTCAAACTTTATTATATGATCGGGCTGCCAACCGAAACCATGGAAGATGTGGATGCAATTTTACAGGCAGGTATCAAAGTCCAGCAAATCGGCAAACGCATCATCGGAAAAAGCATTAAGGTCCATCTGGGGATTGGATCTTTGATTCCCAAGCCGCATACTCCTTTTCAATGGTTGCCTGTCCAAAAACCTGACCTGATCCAGGAAAAGCTGGATCTCCTCAAGATGGGTACCCGAAAAGCAGGCATCAAGATGTCTTACAACATTCCCGATTCCACGCTGCTGGAATCCTGGCTCTCACGAGGTGATCGGCGTTTAGCAGAAGTGATCGAGACTGCCTGGCAGAATGGTGCAAAATTCGATGCCTGGGGCGAGCGCGACAACCTGCAGATCTGGCGCAACGCTTTTGCAGCCAACAACCTTGACCCGGACTATTACTCGTACCGTGAGCGAGACTTGGGAGAGATATTACCGTGGGATCATATTGACATTGGCGTTACCAAGCGTTTCTTGAGGCGGGATTACGAGTGGAGCCTGGCAGGTCGCACCCGCGAAGACTGTCGAAACACCTGTTTTGCCTGTGGCATTCTGGATTCTTTTGGCGATCAACGACCTGCGGAGACAATTTGTTACTGGGGGTGCCCATGAACGACACGCCAATTCGCGTACGGGTCTGCTATTCCAAAACCGGAAATCTTCGTTTCATTGGGCACCTGGACACTCAACGCCTTTTCGAACGAGCATTACGTCGTTCAACTCTTCCAATCCGTTACACACAGGGTTTCAGTAAACACATCCGTCTGAATCTTGCCAGCGCTTTGCCTCTTGGTTTCATCGGTCGAGCTGAAATGCTCGATTTCTGGATGGATGAGCCCCTTGATATTCAGGAAATCCGGGACAAACTGCAGAAAGCATTGCCATTGGAAATCAGGATACTGGAACTTTACCAGGTTGACAACTCCTTGCCATCACTGCAGGGTTCATTGCTTTCCAGCGATTACATCATCACTCTGCCAGAAGAAATATCGATTCTGGAATTCCCCGGGAAATGGGAGCAATTGCTCTCCCAAACAGAAATTCCAATCACCAGGCGAGAGAAAACGCTTGATTACAAACCGCTGATCATACAAAACGAACTATTGGTTAATCCTTCAGAAAATCTGACACTTAAGCTCAGGCTTTCATCCATACCTGGTGGAAACGCCCGACCGGATGACCTTTTATTGATCCTGGGAATTGACCCGGCTGATTGTGTAATCGAACGTGTTGGTTTAAATTTTTCATCATTGGAGGGTTAATGGAAAATTGTGTCTTTTGTGCCCTGGTTGATAAGAGAATTAAACCCTGGGATGTCCTTGAAAGTGAAAGTTGTCTCGCATTTTTGGACAATCGACCAATTGCACCATACCACACACTGGTTATCCCAAAAGCTCATTATGAAAACATGCTCGATGTGCCGGCTCCTGTGCTTCAAGACATAACCGGGATGATTCACCAAATCTGTCAGCTCTATGGAGAAAAGCTCGGGATCGACAGTTTTCAGATTTTTAACAACACCGGACCACATAGCGCACAAAGCGTCTTTCACATCCATTTTCACGTCGTTCCTCGCTTCAAAGGGGACGTAATCCAAATCTATGCCAAACCGATGCACAACCTTGTTGACCAATATCCTGACATGTTGGAGAAATTAAAATAAGCCTGATTTACGCTTGGAACAAATTAACCAGCACCTCGTAGTGGGCAAAACCCTTTGGTTAATTGACCGTTCATTGATATAATAATGTGTCACGTCTCCGTGGCCTAATGGATAAGGCACTGGCCTCCGAAGCCAGCCATCTGGGTTCGAGTCCCAGCGGAGATATTGGTCTTTTTCTATCCAGCGCGGAGGTTAGCATGTCAATCGATCCCAACGTTTTGCAGGAAATCGAAGAACTAAGACGCCAGATCAATTACCACAGTTACCTTTACAATACTCTGGATCAACCTGAGATCAGCGATTATGATTACGATATTCTCTTCAATCGACTGAAAGAGCTTGAAGCACAGTATCCAGACCTGATCACGCCCGACTCACCTACCCAACGAGTTGGTAACAAACTCTCTGACAAATTCCGAAAAGTCAAACACCCTGCGCCGATACTCAGCCTGGCAAATGGCTTTGGTTCCCAGGCGACTATGGATTGGTACGAGCGCATTGCACGCCTTGACAGCCGTGTTTTGAAGACCGATTTCCTCCTAGAGCCAAAGCTGGACGGACTTACCGTGGTCCTGACCTATGATAAAGGCTTGTTCACCCTAGGTGCAACGAGAGGTGATGGAATTGTAGGCGAAGATATCACCGAAAACCTGAAAACACTACCCACCATTCCTCTACGCATACCCGTCAAACGAGGTGTTCAAGTACCAGACCACATCGTTTTCAGAGGCGAATCGCTAATCACCAAATCTGATTTCGAAAAATTGAACCGGGAAATGGAAGTTATTGGGCAAAAACCTTACTTAAATCCCAGGAATACGGCGGCTGGTTCGCTGCGCCAACTCGACCCCGCTATTACTGCCCAACGACCTCTGAAGTTGTACTTATACCAGATCGTTGAATCAAGCGAACCATTGCCCCCCACCCAGGAAGCAATTTTGGAATACATTGCATCATTTGGCTTACCGGTGAACCCCTTACACTGGAAAGCTGCTAACATTCAGGAAGTAGTTGAAATTTGTGAAGCACAAGCGGCAAACCGACATTCCTGGGATTATGGCGCTGATGGTGTTGTGATAAAAATCAATGATCATCAGCTCTATGAAGACCTAGGAATCGTCGGCAAAGACCCGAGAGGAGCGCTTGCCTATAAGTATCCTGGTGAGGAAGTGGAGACCGCCTTAATGGAGATACAGGTCAATGTCGGTCGAACAGGTGTATTAACTCCGCTGGCTGTCCTTGAACCAGTAGCAATCGGCGGAGTGGTTGTTCGCCAGGCCACCTTGCACAATTTCGACTTCATAACAGAGAAAGATATCCGCATCGGAGACCGGGTTTTGCTCAAACGCGCTGGTGAAGTGATCCCCTATATCGTGGCATCTCTGCCAGAAAAACGGGACGGCAGCCAAATACCTTTTACTCCCCCCGCCACCTGTCCCTCGTGTGGTGCTCCGGTTGAGAAAAATGAAGGAATGGTTGCCTGGTATTGCATTAATGCCAGCTGCCCGGCACAATTGACCCGGAATATTGAGCATTTTGTATCACGGGGAGCAATGGATATCGTTGGCTTGGGAGAACAAATAGTCAAACAATTGGTGGATGCTAACCTGATCAATTCCACAGCCGATCTTTATCGCCTGGAGGAGTCAGATTTGGTCGGATTGGAGAAATTTGGACCCAAAAAAGCCCGTAACCTTGTTGACGCGGTCCAGGCATCAAAAAGCCAGACCTTGCCGCGATTGATCACCGCTTTAGGCATTCGAGGTGTCGGTGAAGTTGCAGCAGAAAAGTTAAGCGACACTTTCCACGATCTGGATGCGGTTTCGCGAGCCTCAATTGAAGAATTACAGACGGTTGAAGGTGTTGGTGAGATCATGGCGGAGGATATTCATTCCTGGTTCTTGGAGCCAGACAACCAACACCTGCTTGAGAACTTCCGCGAAATTGGATTATGGCCGGTAAGCGCGTCTTCGGAAAAAACAGGAGATCGACCTCTGGAAGGATTGAGTTTCGTTATCACGGGAACACTACCCACGCTTTCCCGCGAACAAGCAGAAGAACTGGTCAAGAATTATGGTGGAAAAGTGGTTGGTTCGGTCAGCAAAAAGACAGATTACTTACTTCTTGGGGAAAACCCTGGCTCCAAGCACACCAAAGCCCTCCAGCTCGGCATTCCGATTTTGAGTGAAGACGAGTTAAGAAAATTAATTGAAGGAATTTGAGCTTCAAAACAAATTATTCGTAGGCTGGGTTCCGAATTTGAACCCAGCGCCCTTAATGAATCAGAAGATTGCTTCATCGCCACTTTTCACGAAGAGACGATTATCTTTTAGTGGACCAACACATGAATTCCTTTGGATTCTGCTGTTTTTCAATCTAATTTTTTGCAAAATCCAAACTATTGCCGGATAGAATTTCACAATTTTGGTCTACCTTTCCGTCGTTCCGCACTTCGAATTAAAAAAGCCCCCGGTTCGGGGGCTTTAGGTGGAGATGGCGGGAATCGAACCCGCGTCCGAAAGATTAGACTCTCGAATCTCTACGAGCGTAGCAGAAGATTTGTTCTCGTCCGCCTTAAGGTGTTCTGCGCAACTACCGGCAAACCATTCGCTTGAACCCGAAGGCTCTCTTAGGGGCACCTCGCGAATCAGCGCCCAGCATTCTGACTTCTATGACATCCTTGCTGGATTCGGTCAGAAAAACGACTCCAGGGGACGTGACCTCATCTAAGGAGATCAGCTTCCGATCAATTAGCTTATGCAGCTAAAGGAAGGGTTGCGTAACTTGTGCGATTGGCACTTGTTGTTTTGTACTGATTTCACGAGGTCGGTACCTCTCGGCTCGCAATCCGGAACCAGCTTCTCCCGTCGAGACCTGGCATCCCCATGCACATTCAGTATATCAAAGCAAAAGCCTCCCCGCAAGTACAGGGAGGCTTTATTACAAAATCCTTACAAAACTTACTTAACGATTTGTTCGAGTTGTTCAGCAAGAGTCTTATTGCCGAAAGTATTCAGCTTGTCGAACTCAGCCTGAACATCCAGCGCCGGGTTGTCGACGACAGCAGCCATCACAACTTCGATTTCGTCACGAACAAAGTCATAACCAGGTACGGCAGGTTCGAACCAGCCATATTTCAACAGATCCCAGGATGCTTTGTAGGTCGGGTTGGCAGCCATGTAATCGGTCATCATATCAGCAACAGACTGGCGCACCGGGAAATAACCGGAGGCTTCTGCCCATAGTTTCTGAACTTCGGGGCTGGTGTAGTACTTGATGAAGATCCAGGCAGCCAGTTCGCGTTCGGGAGTTGATTTCGGGATTGAAACACTCGCGCCGTAAACATCTTGCTTGGGGGTACCAGTGTTGGGCAGTGCAGCCACTGACCAATCAAAAGCGGCGCCTTCTTCTACAGCAGACTTGTAGTAGGGCAAACCTGAGCTGGAGCCGATGGTGAAGAGGAGAGTACCATTGCCGAAGTCAGACTGATCACCGTAGTTCTCAGAGACGAGGCGGGCACAGCCATCTGCAAACAGACCCTGCAGGAATTTGAAAGCTTCCACTGCAGCGGGGCTGTTGAGGGTGTACTGGTTGGTGGTGCCATCATAGATGTCGCCGCCAAACGCGTATGTCCAGGAAGCAAAGCGGGAAGTATCGATACTGAGTTGATAACCAGTCGAACCTTCGGCTTTTGCACCACTGAAGGGGGTCGCGGCAGCTTTACAGGTCATCTCACGGAATTGTTCCGGAGTGGTGGGGGGAGCATCATAGCCCAATTCTTTCAGCCAGTCCATGTTGTAATACATAACTTCCATGGAGCGGTTCGGAGCAAGACCTAAGCGCTGATTATCGTACAGCGGATAGACATCCTGCTGGAAGAATGAGGGAATGAAGTCGTCTTGATCGGCTTTGGTCATGCCAAAGACAGGATCGTTGATGACGGTGTTCATATCGAACATTGAATTAGCCAGCTGATAGGTGGCAATCTGGTTTTGATAACCAACCACGACATCAGGGACATCAGGTGTATTGAGCAGAGCAAGCATCTTGGTATAGATGTCGCCGTAACCGCCAGCATACTCAGCGGTCAGAGTGATACCATATTCGTTGGTGGCATTGAAATCGGAAACGATTTTTGCCATTGCGGCTTCCCGCTCTTCACCAGTGTGTTGATGCCAGAAAGTAATGGTTTTGGCGGGGGTAACCTTGGTCCAATCTACTGCGCCTTCTACCGGAGCTTGGGTATCTGTCGCAGGTTTGGCGCATGCACCGAGCACCATTGCTGCAATCATGATGATTGCAATCAAACTAAACAAATTTCTCTTCATTATTCAAAACCTCCATTTTGAATCTAAATAATTGATATCGAGACTATTCTCGCTATCTTCGACAGTGGTTAATCCTACCCTTTCAATCCAGTTGTGGCAATACCTTGCGTGAACTGTTTCTGGGTTAGGAAATAGATAATCAGGATAGGGATCAAAGAGATCACCGCTCCTGCCATCAATAAGTGAGTTTGCGGTCCGGCTTCATTCACAAACGACCACAAGCCGACCATGATCGGTCGCCAGGTGTCGTTCGTGGTCACCAACAGTGGCCACTGGAAAGCATTCCAGGAACCGGTAAAACCAAACAATAGAACTGTCATGATTGGTGCCTTGCTGATCGGCAAAACTACCTGGATCAAAAAACGCAAATGGTCTGCGCCATCAATTCGGGCTGCATCCCATAATTCTTTTGGAATCTGGGAAAAAAATTGCCGTAACAGGAAGATACTAAAGGCATTGGCAATAAATGGAACGGTTAATGACCAATATTTGTTCAACCATGTTCCACCAGGAATCGGGAAAATACTTCCGCGAATTAACAAATAATTAGGGATCAAGGTAACCGATTCAGGGATCATCATGGTAGCCAGGAATAATCCAAACAAGATGTTCTTTCCCTTGAAGTCAATTCTTCCGAAAGCATACCCAGCCAGGATAGAGGTAATCAATAATCCCGCCAAAGTACCAAGTGTGATCAGAACACTGTTGAGGAAGTATTTGGAGAACTTAGCCTGGTTCCAGGCATCAACATAGTTCACCCATTGAGGCACTTTTGGCATCAACTGGCGGGTAATTGTTTCTCCCAGGGTCATCAGTGAACTGGAAATCATCCAGAAAAATGGAAAAATAAAAATGATTGCGCCCAATATCAGGATGGCATAAGTCAAAAAACGACCTACGTAAAAGAATCTGGATCGCTTTGCCCGGGGTGTTGCCACAACGGTTTTTTGCTTGTCCGCTACACTATCCATAGAAGACCCTCTCTCCCATAAGTTTGTTTTGCGCAAGCGTTAACCCAAGAATGACTAAGAACAACACGATAGCCTGGGCAGTTGCGATTCCATATTGATTCGCTTTGTAGAAGTTATCGAAAATGAGCAGACTGGTTGTTATCACCGAGACTCCCGCGCTGGGCGTCCTCAAAACGTAGATGTGATTAAAGGCTTTGAAAGTGCCGATGAACCCGATCAAAACGAGGTAAAAAGTTGTCGGTGAAAGCAGTGGCATGGTGATATGGCGGAACATTTGTGATTTTGTTGCCCCATCAATTTCAGCTGCTTCGTAAGTCTCTTTGGGGATGTTCCCCAGCCCAGCCAGGAAAATGACCGTGTTGTATCCAACAAACGACCAAATACCGTAGATCATGATAGAAAAAAGTGCGAGGCTTGGACCAGCAAGGAAACCTGAAATATCCAAACCGAGCAAATTCAACAAGGGCTTGGGTTCAAAACGCCATTTTTGTGGACTGATTCCAAACCATCCAATGATCATGTTCGCGATGGATGTTTCTCGTAGTGAAAAGATGATTTGGAATACTACCGCCGAAGTGACAGAAGGGGTCACGTATGGAAGAAAATAAATCATTCGGAATATGTCTTTACCAACAATATCCTGATAAAGTAGGAAGGCTAAGATCATGCCCAAAATTACCTCTGCAGGCACCGTCCCAATGGCGTAATACAAGGTCACGATCAGAGAATTGAGAAAACTCGGATTTCCGGTGCTGATCATCTGTCCCCAACCGGTCACAAAAATCACACCACCGACAATCATGATGCCTGCTGCAACGATCTTTGCGATCATCTGGCTTTTATTGAGGGTTTTGAAAGCATTACTCCAGACCCAAAATGCCCCAATGATCAGGGCAATTCCAGCCATTGTGATCAGAAGATTCGTCCAACTTCCAAATATGAGTAAATAATTGTTATCGCCAACGAAGGCGCCTTTTGTCACCCGCCAATTGAAAAGACTCATATAGAACGAGTAAATTATCGGGAATAAACCAAAAACTAAGATGATGATGAGCGCTGGTAGGACAAAAAGATAGCCAGCCAATTGCTCCCTGGTCTTAAGCTTGTGCAAAGTAGTACCGGATTTTTTTGGCTTAACACTGATTGTTGCTTCAGTCAAAGAGAACTCCTCTCATCCTTATCCACGTCGATTTTCTAATAATTCATTATAAACAATAATACCAGTTTTCCTATTAATTATTCGGATCAGAAAAAATTCCCTGTTGCAATCCAGAGAGAATTTTACTTAATCGCAATATATCCAAGAATCGAATCCGGAAACTTATCCGTAATCACTAAAAAGCCTTGCTCACCGAACCTGACAAGCCCTTCCCAGTTCCTTGCTTCGTCATTTTCTAATAGTTGCAGGTACAAAGGCGGCTCTTCTGCTACTTGGAATCCTTCATCAGTTAATTTTAACTTTAACAAACGTTCGACCGGTTCGTTCTGTTGGTGGCTTTCACCTAGACCATACCTGGTTGATATTGGGTCTTCATCAACTGTGAGATGAGTATCACCTGGAAAGAAATAATTGATCATCCAAAATGTACCGTAACCATCAATCAATGTAGCATCAGTCACACGATAACTAATGGCATCCAATGGAATTTCCTGTTGGTTTTCAAGATCAGCGTCGAGCCTTAGCACAAAGGGATTTGCATTTTGATCCTTACCGTTTTGCTCAAAAAAGGCATAAATAAATTCCCCGTCGCTGCTCAAGGCTTCATAACTGGCATTGCTGTTATTGTTTTGAACACGTAGTTCCACCTGG
>JBCFBG010000026.1:0-14683 GCA_038562515.1 Anaerolineaceae bacterium | reverse complement strand
AAATCCAGGATGGCAAGGATCGGGTCATGATCGCTTATCTGTGTATCAGCCGGCAAGACCGAGTTGAGGTTAAGGGGTTTGAATTCTACTAAGTTCTGCAAAAATGCTTCAGAAAGCAGCATCTGGTCCATTACCTGGGCGTTGCCTTCGTGAATGTAGGTAAGCCATTGTGTCCGGTCAATTGTGTCAAATAAATTCGTCAACTGGTTACCTGCCAGCGTTTGAATCGTTGGGCTCCAGGGAAAATCGTTTAAATCTCCTGCGACCAGGATCCGGGCTTGAGGGTTTTGTTCCAGGATATCCTTTACGAAGCCATTGACGGCTTTTGCCTGCGATACACGCTGTTGCTCGCTATCAAGGTTTGGTGGTTGACGGTCACCATACAAAGGTCCATCCGGACCTTTCGAATTGAAATGTGCTCCAATAACGAAGAAATTCTGATCCATAAATTGGAATTGGGCAATAATCGGTTTGCGGCTTTGACGAAAAGCTGCATTGTTTGGCCAAATCAAACCAGGGTTTTGTGTGAGAGCAACGCTCTCCCCTTGACCGGTTAGGCCCACTTCCTGCCCAGCCTCACCAGGCAAAGCAGAGAGGAACTTTAATCCCCGATCCAGGCGGAACATGATCACAACCCTGATGTTACCGCCGTCCACTCCTCCGTCAGCCTTTCTCTCCGGATCGATAGAGAACCAGTTATACACTGGACCACCCCTCCGCTTGATTTCTCCGGTAAAGGTGGCCAAATTTTTGTCTGCGCTAACCACCGTAGAATCCAACCGTCCGTCGTCATCCATAACCTCCTGAAGAACGAGGATATCTGGAGATCCCAACTTCTCGATTATCATCAAAGCAAAGGCTTCCAACCGTTGGAGCGATTCAACATGACTGAGATTTAGTAGATTCATGCTTGCCACTGAAATTTGGCTGTCTTTCAAATCAGATGGCTGGATATCAACAATCTTTTGCACCAATCCTTTACTTTCAAAAACGAGTTTGTTAGTCGGCTGGATGCGATAATTTCCGAAATCATAGTCAATGATTCCAACAATCGGCTGGAAAAAAACATCCCCTAACTTGACATCGGGCATACGGATAAATTTATCATCCAGCATGATCCGTTCGGGGTTTGGGTCATCTTTGGCAAGTAGAAGCACGCCGAGAGGGCTTAAACCACTGGCATTCCTGCCGCCATCTGCAACCACGATCACTTCGTTGTATGAATTGACTGATGTGACCGCAAGAGCATCGTTCACTTGCACACGCATGCTTTCCAGGCTCTCGTAGAAATCCATACCATCTTGCTCCGGATCAAATAGCGCTGAACTCCGTCCGACATAGCCTTCCACATCATTTTCGATAATGCGATCGGGAATCAGCCTGCCCCCTTCTCCGATCACCACAGGTATCGGCAAGGTGTTGCCGTTACTCAATACTTCTACCTCGGATGTCCGAATGCTGGTTCGCGAAAGTGAATTCTCGCCCAATCCAGCCGGGTTATATTCTCTAATCTCACCACTTGAGATCAATACTTCATCACCAACCTTTACAGAGACAAAGGCAAGCAAGTCAACATAAATGCCTTCAGAAGTGGATTCATCAGTGTCAGGAGTTTCAGACTGCATATAAAAACCACCGCCATCAACCGCAGTGACAATACCAGTTAAACAGTTGACCACTTTGCCATCATAAGGAGACCGGTGATTGGCTCCTTGGACTTGGTTGATAGCCATTTGGTCTGCCTTCTTCCGGCACGTTCCAGTTGGTGAATTTGAGATATTTTGTGGGGCGATGGTACAACTATAAAGAAGGAATAAACTGATGAGAAGCAGAGAAAGTCGCTTAAAGTTCGAATGTTTCATGTTGGGTTTCATATTAAGTATTTTACCGTAACACCCGAAATTTCATTGAGCATTGTATTTTTGGTTTAGAATGGTAGGTATGGAAATTCAAGCTGCTATTGCGAAAATATATCAACATTCTTCCAATGAGGAAGGTAACAAAGTTGAGATCATTGAGCGACCCAATGGTGGAGTCTCAATTGTTATGGCCGAAGGCAGGTTGAGCGGAAACCGCTCAAAAGGCGTGACGATGAAGGCGGTTCATGCCGTCTTGAACCTGATTGCTGAAGGTGTGCCTGATGGGGCTTCTGCACGGGTCGTACTTCAACGAATTCGCGATGAGCATAGTGAGAGAGCAGATGTAAATATTTCTATCATCTCCTGTGACCTTTTGTCAAAAACAATCGTGATCACGAAGAATAACTCGGTGCCCGTGCTTATCTACGAGGACGGTGAAAGTCGTTTCCTTTCTCTTGAAGAAAATGCTGATTCTCACCGCCATGACCCGGTTGTTTATCAATTTGAGTTCCAAATTGGTCAGACGTTCCTCCTTATTTCTGAGGGCGTTGAGAATGCGGGTGTTTTCAATGAAAACAAAATTGACCTTCGTACTGCCCTGGGCTCGATCTACGATGACGACGAAGATGAAATTACTGTTCAGAATGTCGCCGATAGTTTGTTGAAACAAGCCATAGGTCACGATAGCGGAAGACCGCGTGATGACATGACAGTAGTTGTCCTTAAAGTCTCCCCTGCTACGCTGAAAGATATTCGCCGTGAGTATGTTTGTTTTCCCATTAAAAATGAAATTTCCTGAGGAGAGATAATGCGAGAAGATGTTGTTTTGATCACTGGTGCTAACGGAGAGATTGGTCACGGATTGATCAACTATCTTTCTGATAATAATTACACCGTCGTTGCCATCGATCTGAACCCACTCGATAAAGATTTACAGCCCAAGGTTGCCCACCACATGGTGGGAGATATACTGGACCAGCTGTTATTGGGCAGGCTGGTTGTTGAGCACAAAATCAGGACAATTTACCACCTCGCCTCCATTCTCTCTACCAAGGCTGAATATAACCCTGAAACAGCACACAAAATTAACGTTGAAGGTACTTTGAATCTTCTTCGTCTGGCAGTGGAACAATCCAAATGGCAGGGTGAATCGGTCAAATTTATCTACCCAAGTTCGATTGCCGCCTATGGTTTGCCATCTCTGGACTGCAAGAATAACGCCTGCAAGGTTCGCGAAGATCAATATACGGAACCTACCACAATGTATGGCTGCAACAAGTTATATTGTGAAAACCTGGGACGTTATTACAGCAAGTATTATCGCCAGTTGGCAGTGGATTTCAACCCTGAAATCTCGGTCGATTTTCGCTGCTTGCGTTTCCCAGGGTTAATAAGCGCCCAAACCATCCCGACTGGCGGTACCAGTGATTACGGACCAGAAATGCTCCATGCGGCTGCCAAAGGTGTCGAATATAACTGCTTTGTTCGACCTGATGCTGTACTGCCCTTCATGGTAATGCCTGACGCTGTTAAATCGTTGATCATGCTCGAAAATGCCGACCGAACCAAATTGAGCAAAGTGGTCTATAACGTTACCAGTTTCAACCCCACTGCTCAGGAAATTTATGACATTACGATGGCGGCATTCCCTGGAGCAAAGATAAATTTCGTGCCCGATAAGAAGCGCCAGGGCATTGTCGACACCTGGCCTGCCGATACAGATGACTCCTCTGCCAGGCACGACTGGGGTTGGCAGCCAGATTACGACCAAACCCGTGCTTTCGAGGAATACTTAATCCCCTCCATTCGGAAGCAATACAATCCGGAATAGAAGGTAATATGCCCATTTATGAATATCAATGCCAGGAATGTGGCAAGAAGTTTGAGTTGTTACGCTCTTTTTCACAAGCCGATGCTCAAACAAAGTGCCAATCCTGTGGTACCGATCAAGTAAAACGCTTGCTATCTGTGGTGAACGCATTCAGTGATGGTTCCAGCCTGGGTGGCAACAACCAATGCGGTTCCTGCGCTTCAGGGAATTGCTCAAGTTGCGGTAGTCACTGATGAACATAGAATACTACCGGGGTAAGACTGTTCTGATTACAGGGGGCTCCAGCGGAATCGGCTTTGCGCTGGCTAATGCTCTTGTTCAGATGGATGCAACAATCATCCTTTTGGCAAGGGATTACGAAAATCTGAAAATCGCAAAGTCATCGATTTTGGAAAAAAAACCAAAAGCAAAAGTCAAGATCGTTGCTGTAGACGTCACCGACGAGGATTCTTGTACTACGCTGTATGAAAAATTTCTTCGAAACCATGAGACACCGGATATCCTGATCAATTGTGCGGGAGTCGCCCGACCTGGATACGTTGAAGAATTACCGTTGAATGTGTACCGTTGGACGATGGATATCGATTATCACGGCACCGTCAATTTGATCAAATTTCTCTTGCCTGGGATGCTTGAACGAGGCTCTGGTCATATCATTAATGTATCCTCAATAGCGGGGGTGATCGGTACTTTTGGTTATACAGCCTATTGTGGCGCAAAATTTGCCGTCAAAGGTTTCAGTGACGCACTTCGTTCCGAACTTAAGCCGAAAGGAATTCGTGTTTCTGTCCTGTATCCACCAGACACCGACACACCTCAACTGGCATGGGAAAATCAATACAAACCCAAAGAGACACGGGCAATTTCCGGCGCGTCCAAACCAATCAGTCCGGATTGGGTCGCCCAATACACCTTGCGGGAAGCTGCACGTGGAAAGTATGCCATCGTACCTGGTCTTGACGCAAAAATCATGTACTTTGCCGGCACAAGGCTTGGCAACCTGATCTATCCAATCATGGATTTATTGGTCAGATCCGCTTCTAAAAAGAAGGATTGATTTACACCACATTTCAGATGGATATCACACAAACGCTCGAAGATTGGCTAAAAGAAGCAGAATTTGCTGACAATGTAGCTTTCCATCAGCTAATTCCAGCACGTAAGGCAGCATTTGAACCTTTTTCCGCTTCCATCCATCCTGCTGTCCAAAACGTTTTGAACCAGAATGGCATCAATGCGCTCTATTCCCACCAGGCAGAAGCCATTTCATGTCTGGAATCTGGCGAGAATGTCGTGATCTCAACAGGCACATCCAGCGGGAAAAGCCTGTGCTATAGCATTCCGATCATGAATCAGCAAGTAAACCAACCGGGAGCAACTGCCCTGCTTTTGTTTCCGACCAAAGCATTGACCAACGATCAATTTAACAACTTTGCTGAGTATGCAAAACAGCTACCGGCTGAGCCCATCAAACCAGCAATTTACGACGGAGATACCCCAGCCAATCAGCGAACGGCTATACGCAAATCTGCCACAATTCTACTAACCAATCCGGATATGCTCCACCAGGGCATCCTTCCGCATCATACAAATTGGGCGCGCTTTTTTGCAAAGCTTCGTTTTGTTGTCATCGACGAAATGCATATCTACCGTGGGGTTTTTGGATCCCATTTCGCAAATTTGATACGCAGGTTGAAAAGAATTTGTGCCTTTTACAATGCCTATCCGCAGTTCGTTTTAACTTCTGCCACAATTGGTAACCCCGAAGAACTTGGCACAAGTTTGATTGAGCAAAAAGTTCGGTTGATTGATGTGGATGGCTCGCCCAAGGGTCCGGCTCATTTCCTGGTTTATAACCCTCCGTTCGTGGATGAAAAGCTTGGCATTCGCAAGAGCAGCATTGATTTTGGTGTTACATTCACCCAGAAGTTGATGAAATCGAATAACCAGTCCCTGATTTTTGCCCGAACACGACGCACAGTTGAGATGCTTCTGACCTATCTTCGTAATCGACTTCCATTTCAAGAACGTGAAAGCGTACGGGGCTATCGCAGCGGCTATCTCAAGTCAGAGCGGCGTGAGATTGAACAAGGACTGAAATCGGGGTCACTTCAGGCTGTTTTTTCAACCTCCGCCCTGGAGCTGGGCGTTGATATCGGCGACCTCGATGCTGTAATCCTGGTGGGTTTCCCCGGTACTATCGCAACAACCCATCAACGAATAGGTAGAGCGGGTCGCAAACAGCAGCCTTCATTGGGCATCCTTATCGTTACTAACGAGGCGATGGATCAATATTTAGCCTCACATCCCGAATATCTTGTGGATCGAAACCCTGAACAAGCGCTCATCGACCCGCAGAATCTGGTCATCCTGCTTCAGCACATTGGATGTGCCGCTTTTGAACTGCCATTCTCAAGCTCTGAAAATTTCGGTTCCATGAGCGCCGAGGAACTCGCCCGATTTTTGGACCTTTTAGAACAAACAGGTTCGTTGACCCGCCAAGGAAACGATTATTACTGGCTTGCTGATCGTTATCCAGCAGCCGAAGTGTCCTTGCGATCTTCTACACCAAACATAGTAAGCCTGAATGTTGTCGGCGAAGGAAACGAAATTAAGTTCATTGGTTCTGTAGATGCTAACGCTGCTCGTTGGTATGTGCATAAGGAAGCCATTTACCTACACGATGCTGAAATGTACGAGGTTTTGGAGCTGAACCTTGAACAAGGCACGTGTTATCTCCAACCCAGCCAGTCAGAATACTACACGATCCCGGTAATGGATACCAAAATTATCGATTACAGCCTTACCTCTTCAGTCGGGTACCAGAACTTTACCGCCAATTATGGCAGTTTGGATCTGGAGATCTCGATCAATACCTATCAAAAGAAACGCTGGATGACCAATGAATTACTTGGTGTGGGTCAGATCGACTTACCTCCACAAAACCTTCACACAACCGGTTTTTGGTTAGGGATTTTGCCTAATTTTGTCGACACTTTACGAAACGACAAACTTTGGGGAGCCGACCCTAACATTTACGGTCCGGAGTGGAATCGATTACGGCAAAAAATCTTGCTGCGAGATAACAACACTTGCCGCGCTTGTGGAAAAATTTTTGAACCTTCGGATTTGCATATTCACCATATTCAGCCGTTCAGAACCTTTGCAGACCCAACCTTGGCTAACCAGGCATCAAACCTTGTTACCCTTTGCGCACCCTGCCATCATAAGTCAGAAGTCAACGTAATGGTACGAAGCGGGTTAGCTGCTGCGGCATATGCCCTTCGCAGCATCGCCCCCCTGTTGATCATGTGCGACCGCGAAGATGTTTCACTACTTTCTGAAAATCGGTCGGTTCTGAACGATGCCAACCCCGCCATACTGGTATACGATAATATCCCGGGTGGGATTGGACTTTCAAGAAAGCTTTATGATTTGCGCAATTTCTGGATTGAACGGGCGATCGAGGTTATCCAGGACTGCCAATGTGAATCCGGCTGCCCTGCTTGCGTTGGTCCGGTGGGTGAACCGGGTTATGGTGGAAAACAAGAAGCCTTGGCTCTTCTAAAGGGGTTACGTTATGGATAACTTTTCGGACCTCTCTGAGCAATTGAAAAAACTGGGCGTGCAGTTTGGCAAGGATAAACCCATTCCCGCTCCAGTAAAAAAGAAAATCCCGATTGAATCGCTTGTCACTGGTCACGAGTTTGACACTATTTTCGGTAAGATTTTTTCATCCAACCATAAATACTCTGACCAACACCAACACGGTGCTGTCCCATTAAAACCATTCACAAAGTATGAAGTCTTATGTGAATGGGCGCAAGCTGCTCATCTGGCTGCTAATGATATTTCTGAGTTTATCTTTCTGGACACAGAGACAACCGGTCTCTCGGGTGGAACCGGTACGATCCCATTTATGATTGGTGCGGCTCGCTTCAATGGAGATCAGTTTGTGCTCGAACAATTTTTCCTGCGGAATCCTGCCGAAGAAAAAGCCCAATTAGCCGCTTTAACAGAGTTTGTGGATGGCGCCAAGGCGGTGGTTAGCTACAATGGGAAATCCTTTGACATTCCAATCATCAACACCCGCTACATCCTCAACCGGCTCAGCAATCCCTTTGACGAAATGGGTCATATCGATCTACTGCACATCACCAGGAGGGTCTGGAAGCGCAGATTGAAACAGTGTAATCTCGGAAATATTGAAAAAGAAATCCTCGAGTTTTACAGGACCGACGAGGATATCCCCGGTTACCTGGTGCCTGAGTTTTATCGAAATTACGTTGCAGATGGTGATGCCAGCCAGATTGCTGGTATTTTCTATCATAATGAAATTGATGTCGTCAGTTTGTCTGCTTTGTTCACCACTTTGGCTGCCATTCTTGAAGACCCAACTTCAGACAAACTCAGTCATGCTGAGGACATATATTCCATTGGTCGCCTCATGGAAAGCCTTGACCGAGAGGTCCTGGCAGAGCAGTTGTACGCGTCTGAACACTTCCTGGCTTCGACCAATGAAGATCTGATTCTTTCCTTACTGTCTCGAGCAAGGATTAGTAAGCGTAACAAAAGATACTCTGAAGCCCTGCCTCTATGGACGCAAGCCTTCAGCCTTGGTTCAACCGATGCTGGTCTTGAGTTGGCAAAATACTATGAGCACGTCGCTAAAGAAAATCTGCAAGCGCTTACAATCACGAACCAATTGTCTGAAAAAGTCAACTCACCACTCACATCCTCTGGCAAAACTGAAGATAGTGCCGTACTCGAGCGACGAAGGAATCGGTTGCTCAAAAAAATCCATAGAACATCCTCCACGGCTACATCAGATCAACAAATTTGATCCCGGTTTGGAACGCTCTTCAAGGGGTGAAAAATGTCAATAAAGAGAAAATAGTCTATTAATTTTCTCTTCAGTGTGATCATTTATCCGTAAACAACCTATAATTTTTAAAATTTTGATCATTTTTCCTTACAAAAGTGTGTTTTATACAAACTATTGATCGCTTTTGTTATTTTACCTAATTATTTCTTCTGCCAACTGTATAATTTGTTTTGTTCGCCGGTCTCTTTCTGATCGAGCCTTGAGGTATTGGCTTTGATAGATTTGGAAATGATTTTATTTTCTCTACCAATCGTTGTCCACGCTTCAGGCGTGAAAATTTCCAATCAACATTTATCCAAACCTCTTAAGAGGAAGTGCTACAAAGGTATTCTGGTCGATATCATCTGCTTTTCTTGAGAGCTCATCACAATTTTTGAAAGGAATGTCAAATGAAAAGTAAATCTATGCTCAACGTTCTCGCGGTTTTTCTGGCGCTGGGAATGCTTGTTTGCCTTATTCCATCCGATGTCACTGCTGGGAATGCCGACCCTCACCGAGGTGTGCCCATTGAGGACACTGTCCTCGATGAAATCAACAAGAACAGCGTCAATACCAACTGGGTCAGATCTCAGAAGGACCAAACCGATACTTCGCAAGACAATAAACTTGGTGAAGACAAGACAATCGAGGTTAACTTTGCTTTTGAATCTCTAAACAGCACAACTATTAGTGGCGTCGTCTCAGACGGCGGTATTGAAGGAACTCCCGATTTGCACGGTTACCCTCTTTACGCCAAATTAACCTTCACTAATGATACTGATTCCCAGTCGGTGTTTACCAATCCTTTTACTGGTGCTTATTCGACCAGCCTATTGCAAGCAACTGAATATATTGTGGAAGTGGAAAGCCTGGTTGGTGATTATCTGCCGTATACCGATACCCTCACGATTAACGAGGCAACCTACACTTACGATGTCGGGTTGTTTGTGCCTGCGCAAGGCTGTAGAACTCCTGGTTATGGTGTTAGCGGCACAGCGGTAAACGTTAACTTTAATGACAATTCCTTGCCTGTTGGTTGGTCGGTTGTGGACTATGATGTCAAGAATCAGGTTTGGCGGTTCGACAATCCGGGGGGGCGTAGCAACCTTACCGGTGGAACCGATGGATTTGCAATCGTCGATAGTGATTATTATGGTCATAACGGTAGGCAGTCAACTGGATTAAGAACTCCTACGATGAATTTTTCCAGCTTCTCTGAAGTTATTATTGAATTCTTCCATTACTTCGAATATATGAACGGAAATAGTGGGGCTGTAAAATACTCTCTCGATAACGGCGTAAGCTGGGCCCTCTTATGGGTCACTGGTACCGAGGCGAGCCAAGGCCTTGTAACGATCGATGCAACTGAAGAATTAGCTGGAGAGCCAACTGTTATTATCGAATTCCATTACCAAGACGCAAATGGATGGTTCTACGAACTTGATGACATATTGATTGTTGACCCAACCTGTGAGATCCTGGAAGGGGGAGTTGTTGCAGGTTATGTTTATAGCACCAATGAACCCGACTTCAAATTAATTGACGCTACTGTAGCTACAGCCGCAAACTCCGTCACCACAGCAGCATCGGATGATGAAGCAGGCAACGGTCTCTATTGGAAGTTCGAACCCACTGATACCGACCCCGAAGATGTCGAATTCACCATAAGTAATGGTCTATATGTAACGAGAGTTGAAACACGTTCTGTAAGCCAGGATGAAATCAATCATTACGACTTCATGCTCGATGCAGGACATATCGAATCGGATACGCTACAACTCGAAATGACGATGGAACTGGGCACACCAGACCAAACTCAAACCTTCACCTTGAACAATGTTGGTAGTAGTACTTCACAGTTCACAATATTAGAAAAATACCTGGGATCCGACCCACTCGCTTATGCGATTGAAGTCCGCTCAACAAAAACTTTCTATCGCATCCCAGAAATAGAAGTTCCAGGGACCTGGGAAGCGATTGCCCCCTTAACACCCACCTTCTTCGCAGGTGACTTTCTTGGCGATTATTACTCCCATATATATGCGATTAGTGAATCCAACGTTTTATACACAATCAAAACCATTACCGGTACTGCTACTCCGATTATGCCCCTCACCATACCTGGTGGGACTCGTGTTCAGGGGATTACAGGCGCAGAGGGCTTCTTCTACGGGACTACTACTAATTGTGGTAGTTCAACAAATATTTTCACCCTTGATCCTGTGACAGGCACCATCGAAGTAATCGTTGAGACAAACATCAAATGTGGTATTGATATCGCCTTTGTTCCTGACAAGGGTCTGCTCTACTCAGTCGACACCTACACAGATCACCTCTTCAGTATCAACCCTGAAACCGGAACAGTCATCGATGTCGGTGAGCTCGGTTTTCCAGCTAATAATGCCCAGGGAATGGATTACGATGAAGAAAACCAGATCCTTTATTGGGCTGCTTATGGAAGTGATGGTAACGGTCAACTCCGCGTCATCAATATGGAAACTGGTGGTTCTGCTCTGGTCGGTGAATTCCCCGGTGACAATCAGACCGCCTGCTTCGCAATAGCCTCTGGTAACGGTGGTGTCATGGACAGATTGAGGTGGCTCACGGAAAATCCAGTTGAAGGCAATGTGGTAGAAAATGGGTCGACAGAAATCACACTAACTTACAGCGTGGCCGCCATCGGTCAACCTAAAGATTACCTTGGTGAATTGGTCATTGAGACCGACACACCATACCCCTACCTTTCTATCCCGGTGACCTTTCACGTTACACGTCCCCCTTCATATGCCGGCGTCACGGGAGATGTTTATGCATTAGAAAAATGCGATATTAATCCAATGCTTGCTGAAGATGTGTACGTCAAGTTCTACCAGGATGGAACACTGAAATATAGCACGACGACTGATGAATTTGGTCAATTCGGTTATGTAATGCCTGACGGAATCTATGATATCGAATTCACGCTGGGAGGTTATGTTAGCCAGCTTTTTGAAGGAGTAGTTCTGGGACCCGGTGCTGACATAGTGATGGATGACATCAACCTGCGTCTTGACGCTGCTTGTCTGGTGATATCTCCAAAAACGCTTGTTCAGGTGCTTTATGCTGATCAAACTGCCAGTCAGACGTTAACCTTGACCAATTCTGGCGCGCGAAGTGTTGACTTCGAGATCACTGAAGTGCCCAGTGCAGTACCTGTCTCATTCGCCGAAAATTTGCTTTTGGCTCCCCTCGGCAACTTCTTTGACAATGATGTCGAACCCAAGTTGGACGCTGTTGCAGATGTGCTGTGGCTGTCCGAAAGCCTAACTTCTGGCATCATCTCAGCTGGTGAATCCGTTCAGGTCATCGTTAGCTTCGATGCGCTCGATTTGAGCTCAGGTGATTACTTTGCCACATTACGTGTTAATAACGCTCCATCGCCAGAAATCAACTTGCCCGTTACGCTGCGTATTATGGGTGGTACTCCTTTGTTGGGTCTCTATCTGCCTTTAATTCTTAGGTAAGGCCCAGGTTTTTTTGTGTAGAATTCCTGCATTATGAACTGCACCTTAAAAGTTGAAAAATTCCGGCTGAGGAGGTGCAGTTTTTAATAAAACGAAGCATTTAAATGTCATCAAAAGCAAAACCTGTGCAAATGAGGGCCCTTTTGACTAGGATGTAGTGACTTGTGAAGTTTATTTTGGCCGAAGGACAGGATCAATCATCAAATTAGTGACCGAAAACCGTAACTTGATTCTTGCTGAAATTGAATAATTTCAATTCACTTTGGGAGATAACCAGCTCCTATTGGTTACATTTTAATTTACAAAATCAAATCGTGTTATCTGGCCAGGAACAAAAACAATATAAACTGAGTTTATAATCTACACGCAATTTCATATAATAATTAAGGATCTTTCTGAAAATTTCCAGAATACTCTCCAGAAACTTCCCAAATGGAACGACAGATAACTCTCATTTGTAATATTGGATGAATAAAAATATGATTGCTCGTTGATGTCAGTTTGCCTTGACGTTTTTGCCCTAAGATAGGTATAATCTTTGCAACACACCCATAACCACAAGTTTTCTTAAGCGAGTTGAAGAAAATTGATAGAGTTAAAATTTAAGTCGTTTTTTTCTGAAGTTCTGTCTCGTCCCACACTTCAGGTGTGCAATCTTCCAGCCCTTTTTACCGGTTTTTTATCAAAGGAGGTGTCATAGGAATATTTTCATTGTAGTTGTCTGGTTTTTCTCGTAAGTTCAACACAAAATTTGAAAAGGAAGTGACATGAAAAGTAAATCTTTGATGAAAGTTCTCGCAGTCTTTCTGGCACTGGGAATGCTGATCAGTTATATCCCAGCTAACGTAAATGCTGAGAACGCCGTCCCCCAACAAGTTGTGACGGTCGAAAATGCTGTCCTTGACGAAATCAACAAGAATGGCGTCGCTACCTATTGGGTCGATTTCAAAAACACAGCCGACCTCTCCCAGGCCTATTTTATGGACTGGAGTAAACGCGGCTGGTTTGTTTATGAGACCCTGAAGGAACAGGCTGAGAAAACTCAATCTGTTGCAATTGCTTACCTTGAGAACACTGGTCTTACATACAAATCCTACTGGATCGCAAACCGCATCCTGGTGGAAAAGTCTGATAAGACTGTCCTGGCAAGCCTGCAACAACTCCCTAACGTGGTCTCGATTTCTGCTCAGAAGCAATATATTCTTTATGAACCTGAACAAGAACTGACCGTGGAAGATCCTAAGGCGATCGAACCAAACCTCACCCATGTCAAAGCTCCAGAAGCTTGGGCTCTTGGCTATGATGGTGCAGGTTTAGTCGTCGCCAACATCGACACCGGCGTGCGTTATTCCCACCAGGCACTTGTTGGTCAGTATCGCGGTAACAACGGTGGCACTTTTGACCACAACTACAACTGGTTCAACCCCGATGATCTGAGTGATAACGCCCCGCGCGATGGTCACGGTCACGGTACCCACACCATGGGCACCATGGTCGGTGACGATGGCGGCTCCAACCAGATCGGTATTGCTCCAGGCGCTGAGTGGATGGCTTGCGCGGGTTGTCCCGATGGCAGCTGTACAGATTCCGCCTTGCTGGGCTGTGCTGAATTCGTTGCCGCGCCAACCGACCTGACTGGTAACAATGCTGACCCTGATATGCGCCCGAATGTGGTTAACAACTCCTGGGGCGATTGTGGTCAAACCTACGATCCATGGTTTGCAGAGGTAATCGATGGTTGGCACGCTGCTGGTGTTTACCCTGTGTTTTCCAACGGTAACGCCTCCAACTGTAGTTATTCTTCGCCCCCAGGACTCAACACAGTCGGCAATCCTGCCCGCTCTGGCAATGTTACTGGTGTTGGTTCCTCTGGTGAACAGAATGGACTTTATGCTAACCACTCCAACTGGGGTCCTACCGACAATCTTGATACCATCAACCCGGTGGACGGTTTCGCCATGTTGAAACCCCAGGTGATTGCTCCAGGCGTTAGCATTCGCTCCTCAACACCTGGCAGCGATACCCAATATCAGGATGGTTGGACTGGCACGTCCATGTCCGCTCCTCATGTGACCGGTTTGGTCGCCATGATCATGCAGGCTGCCCCCTGCCTGGTTGGTGATTATGCAACAATTGAGACGCTCATTGAGAGCACTGCCGTCGATATGACCTACAACGATGGTTCATCTCTCACCCCCACTGACTTCCCGAACTTTGCAACTGGTTGGGGCGAAATTGATGCCCTGGCAGCTGTCCAATTGGCTTCGGGTATGTGTGGAAACAGCGTCCTCTACGGCACTGTTACCTCAGATTCCGCAGAACCTATTGCAGGCGCGAAAGTTGAAATTACTGGAACCGATCCAGTCAACAACCGCACAGTCTACACCAACGCTACTGGTCAATACACCGCAAATGTCAACGCTGACACATTCGATATGGCTGTCTCAGCGTTTGGCTTTGAAGGTGCTACAGCAACAGGTGTCGAAGTTGCCGACGCCGCTTCTGTCCTGCAGGACTTTGTTCTTACAGAACTGCCAAACACCCTGGTGACTGGTGTGGTTTACGATGATGGCATTTTGGATGGCGCTTCTCATGGCTATCCCCTCTATGCCAAACTGACCTTCTC